>NZ_DBHIXN010000008.1:0-60791 GCF_057270615.1 Leptotrichia sp. | reverse complement strand
GTTAATTAAAAATTTGATTAAATTTATTTGCCCCTATATTTTTTACTCTGTCAAATTATAAAAATTGGGATATACGAATTTATAAAAATATGCTATAATAAAAGTATAATACCTATTAAATGAGGTTTTATAAAATTATGGAGATTATAGATAAATCATAAAAAGAAAGAAGGTTTAAAATTATGAAAAAATTTATTTTAATGTTAATGTGTGTTTTAGGAACATTTACTTTCTCTGAAACTACAACTAGTGAGGTAGAAAGTTTTTTCACCCCAAAAGCACAAATTTATGTTTCAAATCAAAAAGATTGGTTTTCAGGGATGGATCCAGCATCAGATAATGATGAAATAATATGGGAAAAACTTAATTATTTTATTAATGTAGTTCCAGTTGGAAACAAATATAGAGTTTCATACACACCATTTGACAATGTAAAATCTTATAATAAAGAAAAATATCCAATATTAAATTATAAAATTGAAAAAAAATATTATGTAAATAGCAAAAAAAATCAAAATACACCAGTTACGGATTCGTATGAAATTAGGGTTGAATTTGGAGTAATTAATACTGGAACAGAAATAAAAAAAGGTAATAAATACGAAAGAACTGACTTTCAAATGCTTTCAGAAAATGAATTAAACGCTTTATTAAAATCTAAAAATGCAAAAAGGCTTAATTCTGAAGCAGAAAAAAATACAAAAATATATTTAGATTGGTTACAACATAATGCTAATTAATGAATTATAGAGTAGAATTTTTTCTACTCTTAATTTTTTTTATTACAATTTCAAATCTATTATTTATACTTAAACTTATACCTAATACTATTCACCGTTTAAAAAGCAAATATTTATTTTAATTATTTAAAAGAAAATTCATAATGTATCCGTTATTCAAATGGGATTTAGTATAAAAATGCCACACCTCCAATTTTAATTTCTAAAACTATTGGTGCAGCACATTCAATCTTATTTTTTTGTTAAAAAATTAATGTTTAAAATGTCTAATTCCAGTAAATACCATAGTTATTCCATGCTCATTACAAGCCTCGATTGATTCTTTATCTCTAATTGATCCACCAGGTTGTACAATCGCTTTAATTCCTGTTTTTGCAGCTGTATCTACGCAATCTCTGAATGGGAAGAAAGCATCTGATGCTAATACTGCTCCTGTCAAGTCTTTTCCAACTTTTTCTTGAGCATGTTGCAATGCGTGTTCTGTTGACCAAATTCTGTTAGTTTGACCAGTTCCTACACCAATTGCCATTCCATCTTTAACGACTACAATCGCATTTGATTTTACATATTTTACAACTTTCATTCCTAATTCCATATCGGCTTTTTCTTTTTCAGTAGGCTGTTTTTCAGTAACAACATTCATTTCGTCAATCATTTTGCTGTTTGTTCCTTGAACCAAAATTCCGCCGTCAACTTTTACATAATCGAATTTATCTTGAGGTTTTGAAGTTTTACATTCGATAACTCTCAAGTTTTTCTTAGTTTTCAATACTTCCAATGCTTCATCTGTAAATGAAGGTGCAATTACGATTTCCAAGAAGATTTTTTTCAATTCTTCGGCAGTTTCTTTATTAACTTCTCTGTTTAATGCAACAATTCCACCAAAAATCGATACTGGGTCGCAATTGTGAGCTTTTTTATACGCTGTGAAAATATCATCTGCAACAGCCACACCACAAGGAGTTGAGTGTTTTATCGCACAAGCCGCTGGACCATCAAATTCTCCAACCACTTTCCAAGCGATGTCCATATCCCTAATATTGTTAAATGACAATTCTTTTCCATTCAATTGCTTAATATCCTTCATACTTCCATTTTCAGTAGTTGAAACATAATAAGCTGAAGATTGATGAGGATTTTCCCCATATCTCAAGTCAAATTTTTTCTCATAAGAAACATTCAAATATTTTGGATAATTTTCTTCTAACAAGAACGCAGAAATTGCCGCATCATAAGCTGATGTCAAGTTAAATACTTTCCCAGCCAATCTTTTCTTAGTTTCGTAAGAAACTTCTCCATCTTTTTCCATTTCTTCCATAACTGCTGAATAATCTTCAGTTTCGCAAATAACTGTTACATCTTTAAATGATTTTGCAGCTGAACGAAGCATTGTAGGTCCACCTATATCGATAAATTCAATTTTTTCATCAAAAGTTTTGTCAGTTTGAACCTCTCTAAAGAATGGATAAAGATTAACAACAACATAATCAATTGTTTCAATTCCTTCTTTTGCAATCGTATCCATGTGCTCTTTATTATCTCTAATCGCCAAAATTCCACCATGAATATTTGGATGCAAAGTTTTTACTCTCCCATCCAGCATTTCTTTAAAATTTGTAACTTCTGAAACATCAATCACAGAAAGACCATTTTCCTTCAAATATCTGTAAGTCCCTCCTGTCGAAATAATTTCCACACCTTTTTTATCCAAAAACTGTGCAAATTCTAATATCCCAGTTTTATCAAAAACACTAATCAAAGCTCTTTTTTTCATTAGGTATCATTCTCCTCCAGTTAAATTTTCATTACTATATTTTACCACAATGCCTAGTTTTTATCAAGGCTTGTAATTTGCTTAATCTAAGTATTGCTAACAAATAATTTATTTTGGTCTATTCCAACTTTTTATTTGTTATTTAGCAATCTCTTTAAATTTAATTATAAATTAATTTTCAAATGTGTTGAAAAAAATAAAAAGCAAGGTATAATTAAACCGAAAAGTTAATTTAATATTTTTAAGTGTTTTTTTATGAAATTCATTAATTCTTTTTAAATTTACTTTGATAAAAAATATATATTTTAAAAGATTGGAGAAGAATTATGAGAAAATTATTATTAATTTTAAGTCTATTTGTTGTAAATATTGTTGGATTAGCTTATGAGAAATGTAATCCTGAAATGATTTATGATATTATTGTAGACACTTTGAATGGAAGTTATTTGGGACAAGATGAGACAGGTACAGTAATAATTAAACTTTCCAAAAATGCTAAAGTTTCTGGAACACATTATACTGATGAAAAAGAAGTCGAAGAATTTGGATTTGGAAATTTAGGAGATTGTACTCCTAATCCAAAAATTACAGAAATTCATATTGAAGATGCCGTATTTAATACAATGTATAATAATTATTTTGAAACATTCAGCAGTAATCATGGTGGTAATTTTTTTAAAGTAGATTTTACTTCTTGTATTGATAAAAATAAAGTATTCTGTAAAATTTATAACGATAAAGGTTTTGACGGAAAACCTTCTGGGATTACTTTTATTAATCAAGAAGTCGTAGATTTTGAAATTCATGGAAATATAATAGATATTGTAAGAAGAGGAGATTTTATTTCTGGATATAATGATTATGAAGATTTAGAAGAAAAAAGAGCAAAGCGAGAAAAATATATCGTAAATTCGCCAAATGGATATGTTAATTTTATGAGAAAGCCTGACAACAATTCAAAAATTCGTGGCAGGGTGAAAAATGGAAAAACTGTAAGTTTAATTAATGAAAAAGGTGATTGGTATTATGTTCAAGTTTTAGATGGCGAAGAATTTGGATATGTCAATAAGGAATATTTGAAAAAAAAATAAAACTTTAATAAACAATAAAATTAAAGAAAGGAAAGAAAAACATATTATGAAAAAAATATTTTTGATTATACTATTAGTTTCTATATTTTCTTGCGAAAAAAGTGATGACGCAATAATTAGTGTAAAATCTATGACAAATAGCAAAAAAAATTATTTTAAAGAACTAAATATTAATTATTTAGGAGAATATCCTTTATTTCTTGCACAAAGATATGTTACAAAAAAAGCAAAATCAAAAGATATTGTATGGGAACATGATGAAACAAATAGCAGAGTAATTGCAACTTATAAACATTTAAGAACAGTTTTTCCATATGAAATTGATCACGATGGTTTTCGTTCGGTTGATTTTTATGATATAGAAACTTGTGATACATCAAGAAATGAATGTGCAGATCCTTTACTTGTAATAGCAGATGTTTCAAGCAATTGGACTTCAAAACCTATCTTTGAAAGAGAAAGTAAATAATAAATTGAATTGCGATATAGAAAAAATATTTGTAAATAATTCGTGGATAAACGAAAGTCCTTATATTGATGTTGACTCGTATAAAATATGTGGAATTAAACAGATATTAATACATTAAAAATTTTAGGAGAAATATAAATGGAAAATAATAATGTTGAAAACAAAAATTTAGTAAAAATTCTAATTGGAATAATAATTGCACTTGTTCTGGTTATAGGATTTATCATCATAGGTGGTGGTATTTACCAATTTGTAAGTATGAAAAATAAAATAAGCGAGATGGAAAAAGTTCAAAAGGAACAAGAAAAACGACAGTTGGAAAATCAAATGATGGCTTCAGTACAAACTCAGACTAAAGAAAATAACAAAAAAAATGAAACCAAAACCAATGAAACTAAGACTGAAACTAAAGAAGTTGATCCGTATGAAAGAAGATTTACAGCTTCTGATATGGATTATACACTTGTTGAAATAAAAGGAATAAGAAGTAATAACAAAGTATTAGTTCAAGTTTTGGATGGAAAAGATAAAGGAAAAAAGGGATATATAAATTTAAAAGGCTTTAAAAATATCAGCACTTCTTCTCTAAAAAAATATATCGGTACAGTTTGGGCTGCAACAGGTATCAGTAATGGAGTAGAAATGGAATACGGTTTAATACTTCATGTACCAAATGCCAGCAGTAATCAGCTAGCTGAATACAATTTAAATAAATTGCTCATAGAAAGGAAAATGTCTGGAGATTCAGTCATTAAATACGACTGTGAACGTGACACAGCAAGAAATTTTGTACAAAACTATGACCCTTCAGCTTGTTATTAAAATTCAAAAAAATACTCAGACAACCAACCACACCATTGTTTGAGTATTTTTTATACTAACTATTTTCAAAATTCAATAGACAATTTATTTTTGATTCTTTTTAATCTTCCTCAACCACTCATCTGCCGCCTTTTCAAATTTATTTTCTCCATGCTCGTAAAACTTGATTTTTTCATTCATATAAACCTGCTCCACATAGTGATTTTCATAGTTATGAGGATATTTATAGTCTTTTTTCCCTACTTTTGTAAGATGAATTGGCACATCTTGAATTTTTTCTTTCTCAATGTGACTAAGTGCTGAATTTATCGCATTGTAAGCCGAATTGCTCTTTGGAGAAATTGCCAAATAAATTGCAACTTCCGAAAGAATTATTCTCGCTTCTGGCATTCCAATCTCTTTTACCGCATTAAGTCCAGACACCGCAATTGGTAACGCCTGCGGATTTGCAAGTCCGATATCTTCAGAAGCCAAAATTACAAGCCTTCTAGCAATATACAAAATATCTTCACCACCAGAGAGCATTTTTGCCATCCAATAAATCGCCGCATCAGGGTCACTCCCACGAATACTTTTTATCATCGCAGAAACTGTGTTATACTTATCTTCCGTCTTGTGATAAGATTTTTTCGTATTCAGCACTTCCTTCACTTCATCAAGCGTAAAATCCACCCCAACATTCGCAATCAATTCCAAAATATTTATAGCCTGTCTTGCATCCCCTTCAATAATTTCCGAAATATATTCTAAAATCTCATTTGAAATTCCAATTTTCTCTTTCTCATTAATATTTTTCAAAATTTTAAGCAAATCTTTTTCACTCAATTTTTTAAATTCAAATGCCATACATCGTGACAACAACGCATTATTCAAATTATAATAAGGATTTTCAGTAGTCGCTCCAATCAAAATAATATTCCCATTTTCTAAATCCTGCAAAAGGGAATCCTGCTGCAACTTATTAAATCTATGAATTTCATCCAAAAACAAAAGTGTCTGCTGCCCATTCGTATGAAATCTGTTGTGTGCCTTATCAGAAATGTCCTTTATATCAGTCACAGACGCCTTTATTGCATTCAAATATTCATAATGATAATTCATTTTTTCAGCAACAATTTCCGCAAGAGTCGTCTTCCCCGTTCCCGGTGTTCCCCAGAAAATTGCATTCATAAAATTTCCACGCTCAATAATCTTCCTTAAAATTCCATTCTTTCCAACTAATTTTTCCTGACCATAAAAATCATCCAAACTTTTCGGACGATATCTAAACGCAAGTGGCTTCTTATTTTCATATACTTCGTCAAATAAATTCATTTTTTTACTCCCTTTTACTTTTCAAATTACAATAATATAATAAATACAACACTTTTATTCTAAAGTTATTGTATTTTAATATCCAATCTATTTTACAAATTCAAAACTATTTTGTAATAACCAAACAATTTACTTTTTCTACAATTTATATTATAATATATTCACTTACTTAAAACAATAAATTATTAATAAATAAAAATTAAAAAGGAGGGAGTACTGAAGATGAAAAGTTGCAAAAAAAAGAAATTGCCTATCGGAATATCTGATTTTAAAGAGATTGTCGAAAATAACTACTACTATTTTGATAAAACAAAATTTATAGCAAATATTTTAGAAGACGGCTCTAAAGTTAAATTATTTACTCGTCCGAGAAGATTTGGAAAAACCTTAAATATTTCGATGTTAAAGTACTTTTTTGACATTAAAAATAAAGACGAAAACAGAAAATTATTTGAAAATTTAGAAATTTCTAAAAATGAATATTTTGAAAAGCAAGGAAATTTCTTTGTAATCTCTATTTCTTTCAAAAATTATGATGCAGAAAACTGGGAAAGCGGATTTAATACGATTAAAAATGAAATAAAATTACTATATAATGAATTTTATTTGATAAGAGATAATTTGAATCAAAGTGACTTGGCAGACTTTGATGATATTTGGCTGAAAAAAGATAATGCTGACTGGATTAATTCTTTATTTAATTTGACCAGATATTTATACGAACTTTCTGGAAAAAAAGTAGTTGTTTTAATAGATGAGTATGACCAGCCAATAATTGATTCCTATATAAAAAGGAATTATGAGAAATGTATCGCGTTTTTTAAAGCATTTTATGGAAAAGTTTTGAAAGATAATAATTACTTGGAAATGGGGATTTTGACAGGTATTTTACGAGTCGCAAAGGAAAACATCTTTTCAGGTTTGAATAATTTAGAAGTTCACACAATTTTAGATGATGAATTTACAGAATACTTTGGAATTATGGAAAATGAAGTTGAAAAATCTCTTGAAGATTTTGACTTAAAATATGAATTAAATGATGTACAAAAGTGGTACAATGGATATTTATTTGGCGAAAAAAAAGTTTATAATCCTTGGTCGATTATTAATTTTTTAAAAAATGAAAAATTGAAGCCTTATTGGGTAAATACAAGTGGAAATGGAATTATAAAACTATATTTACAAAAAATGAAAAAAGAAATTTTTGATGATTTTTCAAAACTTTTGAATAAAGAAGAAATTTTTGAAATAATTAACGATAGCATGACTTTTGGAAATTTAGAAGCTAATTTTGAGAAAAATATTTGGAATCTCTTTTTCCATAGCGGTTATTTAACATTATCTAGAAAATATAATGAAAATAGTGAAGAAACATATTTAAAAATTCCAAATGAAGAAATTTTAAAAATGTTCTCAAATATGTTTATTGAAGTATATTTTGGAAATTCTAATAATTTTTCAAAATTAACTAATGTATTAAAAAATGGAAATATCGAAAATTTTAAAATTGAACTAAATAAAATTTTGCTAGAAAATACAAATATTTTTGATGTGTCTGGAATCTATAAAGAACAATTTTATCATGGATTAATACTCGGATTAATTTTAAAATTAAAAAATGAATACGAAATTTCATCAAATAATTTCGCTGGAAAAGGTCGATACGATTTGCTCTTGAAACCTAAAAATATTTTAGAAAGAAAAGAAGGAATTATCATTGAATTAAAGACAATAAATATAGACAATCTGAAATTAAATTTGGAAAAAATTCACGAAAAATTAGTAAATGAATGTGAAGTTGCATTAAATCAAATTAAAGAAAAAGAATATACTTCGGCTCTTAAAAATGCTGGAATTGACAACATTTTGAAAATTGGAATTGCGTTTTTTGGAAAAGAATTTGAAATGAAATTTGAAAGAGAATAATTTATGAAAAATCTTTTGTAATTTGAAGTTAATTTTTTTAAATTAATCGTGAAAAGAATTAAGAGGTAAAGCAATGAGAAAAAATATTTATTTTTATGAAACAAACACTCCAATTGGAAAAATTGGAATTGCTACGACAGAAAATGACTCTCACATCACAGATTTAACTTGGGAATCTGATTTTGAGAATTTAAAAATGGAAAATGACTTTCAAATTTGTGAAACTGAACTGATTAAACGAGCAAAAAAACAACTTTTTGAATATTTTGAAGGAAAACGAAAAAAATTTAATTTGCCACTTTTAAAAGCAGGAACTCCCTTTCAAATTTCTGTTTGGAATGCTCTTGAAAAAATCCCTTATGGTGAAACCCGTTCCTACAAAGACATTGCAATTGCAATCGGCAATCCAAAAGCTGTTCGTGCAGTTGGAATGGCGAATAATCGAAATAAAATTGCAATTTTTATTCCGTGTCATCGTGTGATTGGTGCAAATGGGAAGTTAGTTGGATACGGTGGCGGACTTCATATTAAGCGATTTTTACTGGAATTGGAAGGTATTAAAATAAAATAGTTTAATGAAATATTTTAACAATATTTATAGCAAGAAGTCTCCTTCTTTTGCAGAATATAGCTTGAAATAACAGCTCTTATATGGTATAATGCTCATAGTCAGGGCAGGGACTGCCCGAAGAGCTTGGTAAATATATTTGGCTAGCAAAAGCAGATACTTCCCAAGAAACTCCCTTTTCTACAAGTGGGAGTAGTTCACTTGCTTTTTATTATCTTTTATGTTAAAATTTTATTAACTAAAACAACAAGAAAGGGTGTGAAATCAATGATAACCGTTTCTATAAATGCTAATCCTGACATAGAAAATAAAATAAATAACTATGTTAAGGAAAACAATATCAATTTAAACCAAGTAATGTTAGATTTAATTCTTGAAAAAATTGAAGATGAAGAGGACTACAAATTGGCTGTTGAGGCTTATGAAGAATATAAGGCAAACAAGGAAAAAGCAATTTCATTTGACGATTTAGTAAAAAAAATGGGCTTGGAAGATGAAATATAAAGTCATTATCAGAGAAAAAGCAGAAAAACAACTGAATAAACTAGATAATTCAATAAAACTAAAAATCATGCGATATATCAAGCAAAATCTTAATGAAACAGATAATCCAAAAAAATTTGGAAAAGCTTTGAGATATAATCTAAAAGGATTTTGGAGATATCGAGTTGAAAACTACAGAATTATTGTAAAAATTGAGGAAAATGAATTACTTATTTTAGTTGTTCAAATAGATAAAAGGGATAAAATTTATATTTAGAATTTCTGAATTGAATTTTAAATTAATTGAGCATTAAACACAAAAAACTGTCTAATATTTTTAATTCTAAAAATAATAGACAGTCTTATTTTGACAATATTAATATTTAAAGTCTAATACTTTTGGTACAATATCAAAGATATTAATTTTAAAATTTTCTTTAGTTACATTTATTGATTTCAGAAACTCTTTATTATCTCTTAACGATTTCCATAATAATTTTTTTTCTATCTCATTAATATTAATTTTGTATAAAAGATTTGCTAAAGTAACAATTGATCTTCTTTCAGAAAAACTATACCATACATTATATTTTGTTTTTATATATCCATCTAGGTCTTTATTTGTATATTTAGGCTGTAATTCTTTTATAGGATCTACCAATAGCTGAGTACATAATGCCATTAAATGAATATACTTTTTAAGTTCCTGCTGTTGTTCTTCTGTAATTTTATTATAATCTAATCCTAAATTTGGTATAACTCTAATAGCAAATTTTAATTCTATATTTCCATTGTCAATTTGTTTAATACGATCATCTAATTCATTTATTGCTAATTCAAAAGATTTCAAATCACGGTTACTAATCCTTATAAATAAATTTTCAAGACATTTTTGATCATTTTTATTTTTCCAAAATAAAAGTCCACCTGCTATAATAACCAAATCCCGCAATAGCTAATCCAACAGGACCCATTAAAGCAAGAAATGCTTCTCCAGCAGCCATTCCACCTCCACCTGCTACAAGCGCACCTCCTCCAAGCCATGCCAAACCTGCATTCATAGCTGCAACACCACTCAGAGCAGATATAGCAGTTCCTGTTGAAGCAACCCCAAATGTAGTAGCAATACCCATAGCAACACCAGGACCCAAAGCAGCAACGGCAACACCAGCCCCAATTCCAACTCCTGCGACTCCAGCAGCTGCAGCATCTTTATTCTTTATTTCTTCATATTTTTTTATTATCTCATCAACTTGATTTTTCCAATTTAATCTGATTTGTTTTAATTCTTCATACCGCATTTTTTCTTCATTCGGTATATTTTGAACTTTATCAAATTCTTCTTGAATATTCGTTAATGTTGTGTTTAAAATACCTAGATGTTCTCCCAATATAGTTATTTTTTCATTTACTCTAACAACTATTTTTTGTACTTTATCCTGCATTTTTTCAAGTTCTGTTTTTCCTTTTTTCATAAACTATTTCCTCCATCTAAAACTAAAATTATATTTAATATTTTACCCCCCCCCCGAATTTGATTTAGCTTATAAAATAGTTAAATTCATGTTATATTTTTTGTATTTGTTTTCTAGAAAAATATAAAAAATAGTAAATTTTTAAAAAATAACTTTTACATTCTTTCATAAAAAATTAAAATACAGAATATGTTGTGAAAATTTTTGAAATAAGTTAGTATTTTATACTATTAGAAAGTTTATAAAAAAGTTAATTTGATAACCATAATTGTAATAAGAATGACTTCTATTGAAGGCGTAAAAAACTTAGAAGAATTGGGATAAACGTTTTAAAATTTTATTTTACAACTACTGCGATTGGTGTTTTAAATAGCGGACTAATATAGATTTTTTTCAATGGTTCAATACCTTTTATTAGCAAATAATATAAAGTACAATTTCTATTTTTTAAATAAAGTTTAGTTTAAATATAAATAAAAAACTACACCACTTTAATTATAAATAAATTTTTGGTGCAGTCTATATTTTTTATAAAATCTCTACTAACAAACTTTGAAACCCTTCAAAAGCAACTTTCTCTCCATCTTTTTCAAACCCATTAAAATTATTAATCAAAATCTCTCCAACTCTAATTTCTTTCTCTCCAAGGACTTTCGCAATTTCACTTAATTTAATTTCCTGTCTTTTTTCAGAAAAATTGCTGATACAAAGAACTTTTTGACTTCCATATTTTCTCACATAAGCAATAATTTTTTTATTCTCCAATGGAACAGGAATGAAATCACCAAAAGTCAAACAATCTGAATATTTTCCATTTTGCCGTAAATTAATCATTTTTTTATAATGATTAAAAATTGAGTTTTCATTACTTAATTGTTTTTTTACATTTGTTATAGCTTGACTTCCTGTCAATTTTATCCATGATTTTATATTTTCATCTTTTGAAAAACCAGCATTTTTACCTTCATCCCATTGCATAGGCGTTCTTGAATTGTCACGGCTTCGCTTATTTACAAAATATAATGCTTCTTCAGATGAAAATCCTTCTCCTAAAGCCCGTTGATATTGGTCTTTGCTAGCAATATCATCAAATTCTGAAATATCTTTTCTTATAAAATTATCCATTCCAATTTCCTGCCCTTGATAAATGAAAGGTGTTCCACGTAGGAAGAAAAATACATTTCCAAGCAGTTTAGCATTTGTTTCATTTGCCTTTTCTCCAAAAAATTTATTCAAGCTTCTTGGCAAATCATGATTTTCTAAAAATGGTGCTCCCCATCCGTATTTCTGCTGAGTCAGCTGACTTTCAAAAATAGCATCCCTAAGCTCTATTGTTGGAATATCCCTCAATGAATAGTAAAATCCACCTTTTGTCATATCCAAATCTGCATAGCTGAAGTCAAAAATCATTGAAAAAAATCCGTCTGCCCCAATAAAATCATTATATCTTTCATATTCAAGCATTGGAGTTTCTGCAACAGTCATACAGTTATATTTTTTAAATGTTTCCTTTGCCAGTTCGCTTAAAAATTCCTCAATTCCAGGCTGATTTAATGTATACTTTACATTATGAGCAAGACCGTCTGCCCCATCAACTGGTAAATTTAAATAATCTTCATCTTTTTTTATTGAATTTATTGCATCTACTCTAAATCCGGCAATTCCTTTTTCCAGCCAATAATTTACCATTTTATAAAGTTCTTCCCTAACTTCAGGATTTTCCCAGTTTAAGTCAGGCTGTTTTTTTGTAAATAAATGCAGATAATACATTTCATTTCCATTTTCATCAGCTTCCCCTTCGACTTTTTCCCAGGCTGAACCTCCAAAATGCGATCTCCAGTTTGTTGGTGGCAACCCATTTTCTCCTCTTTTGAAAATATAGTAATTTCTGTACTTGCTTTCAGGATTTTTCAATGCTTCTAAAAACCACTCGTGCTCATCAGAAGTATGATTAATTACCAAGTCCAGAATTATTTTAATTCCTCTTTTTTCTGCCTCTTTAATTAATCTTTCCAGGTCTTCCTTCGTTCCAAACTCAGGATTTACATCATAGTAATCTGAAATATCATATCCGTTGTCATCCATTGGCGACTTAAAAATTGGACAAATCCAAATAAGTGTTATTCCTAAATCCTTCAAATAATCCAATTTTTCTGTAATTCCATTCAAATCTCCAATTCCATCGTTATTGCTATCATAAAAACTTCTTGGATAAATTTGATATCCAACTTCTTTTTTCCACCATTTCTTATCTAATTTTTTTGTATCCATTTTTCTCCTTCATATTAAAGTCATTTTTTTAACCTGCCAATCTAAATATGCAGATTGACAGGCATTAAGGTGATGCCGATGATGAATTTTAACTATTTTTTACTAATAATCAAAAATAAAACGATTATAGCTATTAAAATAGTAAAATCCCAATTCATTTTTACCACCTCCATTCAGCGTGGATTCATTGCCAAGTTTGCATTCTTGACAGTACAATATTATATCACAAAAAAAGACACTACTTCAATAGCAGTGCCTTTATTTTTGCAATTTATTTTACCATACCACGCCGAATGGTTATTTTTCTAAATAATTATATCATAAACTAATTAACATTTCAAGCACTAAAAATTTATTTTTATTTTAAAATTATTCAAATGTAATCTATTTTAATACTGGCCAGAAGTCTTTATTAGCTTCAATCAAGTCATCCAAAATAGCTTTTGCAACTTTTGCACTTGGCACAGTTCTTGACAATGTAATTGCCTGCCATAATTTTTGGTATGACCCTTCAATCCATGCTTCTACTGTCAATTTTTCAACAGAAACTTGTTGTTCCATTAAACCTTTTTGGAATTGAGGAATTTTACCTTGAACAATTTTTTCAGGCCCATTTGAACCTACTAAACAAGGTACTTCTACCATTGCAGTTGGATCAAAGTTTGATAATGCTCCATCATTTTCTACGATTAACAGCATTCTTTCCTTTGTATTATAAGCGATTGCTCTTGCCAAATCAACTATATATGATGCGTGGTCATCTACGTGAAGTTTACTGTCTTTTGCTGTTCCTTTTTCTGCAATTGCTTTACATTCACCAAATACAAATTTTTCTCTTCCTTCCATTACTTCATTCGCTCTTGTATGATTAGGATCTGAGTGTTCTACTACATAATCTGGGAAAAAATAGTATTTTAAGTAAGTGTTAGGCATTGTTGTAGGATCAATTGCAAATACATCTTTTGCTTTTTTAAATGTATCATTCCAGCTTGCTTCAGTGTTTTCTCCTTCAATTTCTACATTATACCCTATTTTTGCAACTTTTTCTTTTAATTCAGGCATTAAGTCTTTTCCATGTTTATCTCTAATGTCTGTCCACCAACCAAAGTGATTCAATCCAAAGTATCTAATAACCATATCTTTTCTTGATTTCAATCCAAGCATTTCAGCCATTCTTATTTCAATTCCAATTGGCATATCACAAATATTCAATATTTTAGAATTTGGACGTAATCTTCTAGTTGCTTCTGCTACAATTGCTGCAGGATTTGAATAATTTAACATCCACGCATTTGGCGAATATTTTTCCATAAAATCAACTAATTCAATAACTCCACCAATTGAACGCATTCCATAAGCAATTCCTCCTGGTCCGCAAGTTTCTTGTCCTAATACTCCATGTTTTAAAGGTATTTTTTCATCTTTTTCACGCATTGCATATTTTCCAACTCTTATATGTGCCATAACAAAGTCAATATCTGTAAACGCTGTTTCGGGATCAGTTGTATAAACAAAGTTAATATCAGGTGCTTTTTCTTTTATTATAATGTCACACGCTTTTGCAATAACTTCTTGTCTTTCAGCGTCATTATCATAAAATTTAATTTGTCTAATCGGAAATTTATCCAAGTTTTCTAGTAGCATCAAAACAATCCCTGGAGTAAATGTGCTCCCTCCACCAGCTACTACGATTGAAAATTTTTTCATAAATAACCATCTCCTATAATTTATTAATCATATATTTTTTTCTTTTCTTATTTCGATATTAATTATAACATATTTTTTAAAAAAGTCAATAGGTTTATATAAATCTTTTGGAAATTTTATAATTATTATATAAACCTTTTGTTTTAGTTGTTATTTAAAGCAATTTGTTGTATAATATATAAAAATAATATGAAAGGTTTATATAAATGAATAAATATGAAAAAGTTTATTATGATATAAAAGATAAAATTGAAAATGGTATTATTAAATCAGGAGATTTTTTAAAAAAAGAAGATGATTTGGCAAAAGAATACAATTTTTCTAAACTTACTGTAAGAAAAGCTCTTTCTATGCTGGAATCTGAAGGTTATATTCAAAAAGTAAAAGGTAAAAAATCAATTGTGCTAGAGAAAAAAAATCTTGAAAGCATTTCACTAACTTCAATTCAAACTGTGCAGGAACTCAATAAACTTCAAAATATTAATCTTGAAACTGACTTAATTAGCTTATATATTGTTCAGGGAAATAAAAAGTTAATGAAAGAATTTCAAGTTTCTGAAAGTGCCGATTTTTACAAAGTTGTCCGTACAAATTCCTTAAATGGGGAAGTTTTAAATTATTCCACAAGTTTTTTTGACAGAAAAATTGTACCTTTTTTGAATGAAGAGATTGCCAAAAAGTCGATATACGAATATTTGGAAAAAGATTTGAAATTAAAGATTGGATACTCTCGAAGAGATATTAATTTCAGAAAGATCACTCCAGAAGAACAAAAATATCTCAAATTAAAAGATATAAATATGGTTGTAGTCATTGAAACTCATGCCTATTTATCAAACGGAACTCTTTTTCAGTATGAAACAATAATTCATCATCCTGAGAAATTTACTTTCACTGCTATTGCAAAAAGGTAATTTTTATACAAAAAATAGAGGTTATATCATTTTTGAAACAACCTCTTTTTCTTTTATTCTTTTCTATTATTTTGAAAATTTTTCAAATGCTTTAACAAATCCAATTTTATAAATATCAAAAAATAAATTTATATTTTTTTCAGGAATATCACCTAATGCCATCATCACATTTTTTGCAAAATATATAGGACTATCCCCTTTCGCAGTTACCAAGTTTCCATCAATCACTGACTCCATCTCCACAAAATTTTTAGCATTCGTATAATTAGAATTATCTTTTATTTCATCAAAGCTATTTACTGTATGTTTTCGATCATTCAATAATCCATTTGTCGCAAGAAAATATGCAGCATCACAAATAGCACCTACAACTTTATTAGGATTATTTTTAAATTTTTTCACAAGCTCAACAATCTTAGTATTTGTTTCTTCTGTTTGACTTCTCCAAGTTCTACCACCAATTAAAACTAATCCATCTACATCATTTTCATCAATTTCTTTTAATGTCAAATCAGGTAACACTTTTAAATTTCCCATTGACTTTTTTAAATTTTTATCAATTGAAGCAAAATTAGTTGTATAATTTTTTGTTATATTCTTATCATTCAATGCTGAAGATAAAAAAGCTGCTTCCCAATCTGCAAATTCATCTAAAATTATAAAAACTATATTTTTCATTTCCTTTACCTCCTTTAATTATTAAAAATTCTATTTATTTTATTTAACAATAAGAGATCAAAATCCCTTGCTAAATAACATCATTTTATATAAAAGAAAGAACTTTCTCAAGTTCTATATTTTAAAATTTTAAAATTTTTGACTTTTGAAAATTCTTTCTTAATTTTTTTATAAAATTTAAATTCAATTATTTATCAAATTTTATTTTTTACCCTTTTTTCATCATGTCTTCGATTCTTTCTCTTACTTGAGGTACTGACAATCCGATGATTACTTGAATAGCTGTTCCTTTTCTAACTACACCATGAGCTCCTGCTGATTTAAATGCTGCATCTGGTAATAATTTACTTGCATCTTTTACACTTACTCTAAGTCTAGTTGCACAGTTATTAAGTTCTTCAATATTTTCTCTTCCACCTAATGCTTCAAGAATAATTGCACCTTTTTGGGCATATTCATCTCCACCAGCTATAGCTGCTGCACCTTGTGCTCCACCTTCACCATGTTTAGCTTTATAATCAGCTTTTGTATAAAGTTTCATTTCTTCATCATCATCTTCTCTACCTGGAGTTTTTAAATCCATTTTTAAGATTAAGAATCTGAATAATAAGAAGTAAATACATGTGAAAATTAATCCAATTACAATTTGAGTAATTACTGTTCCACTGTGGTTTTTAAACATTGGAATCCAGTTTAGGAACATAAAATCTAAGAATCCTCCACCGAAGTTTCCTACAACTCCGAATATATACATCAATGTTGCCATTGTTGCAGCTAATACTGCATGTAATCCAAATAATACTGGAGCTATAAATAAGAATGTAAATTCAAGCGGTTCTGTAATTCCTGAAACTATTGCAGTTAATAAAACTGGTAATAACAATCCTGCTACTTTTTTCTTGTTTTCAGGTTTAGCAGTTGAATACATTGCAAGTGCGATACCTACTGAACCAAAGATTTTTGAGTTACCATGTAATGCAAATCCACCTTGCGGGAACATTTCTTTTAAAGGTTTTGTTGATTGAGCAAATTGACTTATATGTTGAACCCAGTAAGTTTGAATTCCACCTGGAACTGCTGCTGGTCCAAATATAAATGGTGTATATACAAAGTGATGCAATCCTGTTGGAATCAATGCTCTTTCAAGGAATGTATAAATCCATACTCCAAGTGGTCCTGAAACTTTTAATAATTGTTGCAAGTTGTTAATTCCAATTTGAACTTTTGGCCAACAAAGTGCAGTTATGAAAGCACATGGAATCATTACTAAGAAACCAATAATGTAAACAAATACTGTTCCTTGAAACACTCCTAAAAAGTCTGGTAATTTTTTATCAAAATATTTGTTATGTAAATAAACTACTATTGCTGATATTATAATTGCACCAAACAAGTTTGTATCAAGTGTTTTTACTCCAGCAATTATTGCAAGTCCACTTGTTCCTCCAGCTTCTTGACTCATGTCAACACCAAAGAAACTCCATTGTGCAAGCATTGCTGCTACGAAATAATTATAAGTTGTATATAAAGCAAACGCTTCTAAACATGCTCTTGCATTCGTTTTAGTTGCAAGGCTGATTGGTAATCCGATTGCGAATAATAACGGCATTTGTCTAAATACTGTCCAACCACCTTCACTTATTACAAACCAAAATTTATACCAGTTTGTTCCTTCATTTGCAATTGAACCCATTACTTGTGGATTCGTAAATAGCGATGCTATTCCCACGACTATCCCTGTAAACGCAAACAATAAAACTGGTGCCATCATCGCTCCACCGAACCGCTGAATTTTTTTCATCATAACTGAATACCTCCAAAAAATTTTTATATATTTGATTTATTTTTTCCTTATTTTAAATATACCACACTTTTTTAAATTGTCAATACATTTACGTATATCTTTTTTTCAAAAAAATAACCGCTATATCTAAAATAGCGATTATTACTGGGTTTAATGGGATTTTATTTATCAAAAATTATGATTTTTTTATGGTTTTATTAATTTTTATTATTATTAAATTTAAAATTCTAATTCAACTTCTATTCCAAAGTGATCAGAAACTATTTTTTCATTTTTATTATTGAATATAACTTTGCTTTCTTTTACCTTGATTTTTTTATTGCTAAATATATAGTCAATTCTTTTTTTTGATTCATTGTTAGCCCATCCATGAATTCCTTTATTAACTGTTACTCCATCATCTTTTTTTTCAGCCAAAATATATGTGTCAAATAATCCTTGGGATACAATATTTTTATAATCTTCAGGATTTCCGATGGCATCTGTGTTAAAATCTCCCATTAATATTTTTAAATTATCATTTTTACTTCTTTTCAAAATATTTTGAATGTTTTGTGTCATATCTTCAGTTTCACAATCTGGAAGGTTCATATGACAGCTGTAAAATTCAATTTCTTTTCCTTCGTAGTCGATTGTTATACTTACGATTCTTCTTGCAGACATTGTTCTTACTGATTGGGCAAAAGTACAGTAAAATTCATCTTCTTTTTTTATTTTATGTTTTGTAATTATCGCTACCCCTTCATTATATTTTCCAAATCCAATATGTGAATTGCTCCAATGATAGTAATAATCCGTATCTGTGTATTCTTTTAATTTTTTTAAAAGTACCCATCCATAATTTTCTTCTCTTATATCAGCAAAAATTATAGGATTATTCATAAGTTGATTTACTTCCTGCATCGCTATCACATCGTATTGTTTTTCAGCAATAACCTTTGCTAAAGTGTCAATTTTTTCCATTTGATCTTCTTCTAACCACGCATGTACGTTTATTGTCAATAATTTCATAATTACAACCTTTCTTTGCTATTTTATTTATTTAATTTATTTTTTTTAGCAATTTTATAAATGTATTATATCACATTCATAATCAAATTTCATTAACTTTTTATTTTACTTAGACATTAAAATGGCTTAGAATCTTTTATTTTCAGAAATTTTATAAATTTTATAAATTTACATTTACGTATATGTTGACAATTTGAATAAAATATAGTATATTTATTACAAGAAATAAAAATTTAATTTTATTAATAATTTTAAGGAGGACATAAAAATGTTCGAAAGAAGTTCAGGTATTTTATTACATCCTACTTCACTTCCAGGGAAATATGGAATTGGAACTTTAGGAAAAGAAGCTTTTGCATTCGTAGATTTTTTGAAAAAATCTAATCAAAAATTATGGCAAATATTCCCGTTAGGGCCGACAGGATATGGTGATTCTCCATATCAATCATTCTCTACTTTTGCTGGTAATCCATATCTTATTGATTTTGATTTACTAGTTGAAGAAAATTTATTGTCACAATCTGACTTAGAAGGAATTTCATTTGGAGAAAATCCTGAAAGTGTTGATTATGGTGCTATCTACAATCAAAAATATCCTTTATTAAGAAAGGCATATGAAAATTACAAAAATACTAAAGAAAATAAAAAAAGAGAAGAACTAAAACATTTATTTGAAGAATTTAAAGCTCATAATCAAAGCTGGTTAAATGATTTTGCAATGTATATCTCTTTAAAAAATCATTTTAATGGGTTGCCTTGGAATGAATGGCCAGAAGATATTAAATCTAGACAGCCTGAAGCAATGGAAAAATATTACGAAATCGTTAAAGAAGAAGTGGAATATCAAACATTTATTCAATTTTTATTCTTTAAACAATGGAATGCTGTAAAAAAATATGCTAATGAAAATGGTGTAAAAATAATTGGAGACATCCCTATTTTCGTAGCTGCTGACAGTTCTGACGCTTGGGCAAATCCAGAAATTTTCTTATTTGACGAAGAAAGAAAACCAGTTAAAGTTGCAGGTGTTCCGCCTGATTATTTCAGTGCTACTGGACAACTTTGGGGAAATCCATTATACAACTGGGACAAATTAAAAGAAACTGGATATAGATGGTGGATTGACAGAGTTAAAGCTAATCTTTCTACTTGCGACATCATAAGAATTGACCATTTCAGAGGATTTGACGAATATTGGGCTGTTCCTTATGGAGATAAAACAGCTGAAAATGGTACTTGGTGCCCAGGACCTAGAATGGATTTATTTAACGCCATTAAAAATGAACTTGGAGAATTACCTATAATCGCTGAAGATTTAGGAACAATGACACAAGGTGTTATTGATTTGAGAGAAGCAACTGAATTTCCTGGAATGAAAATTTTAGGTTTTGCATTTGATTCTGGTGAAGAAAACGACTATTTACCTCATACTTATACAAAGAATTGCGTAGTTTATACAGGAACTCACGATAATGATACATTAGTCGGATGGTTCACAAAAGCCAAAGAAAAAGACAAACAATTTGCAAGAGACTATTTAAATTCAAGATCTGACAATGAAATTCATTGGGATGCTCTAAGAGGTGCTTGGAGTTCGGTTGCAAACATGGCAATTGCTCCAATTCAAGATTTTTTAGGATTAGGAAGTGAAGCTAGAATCAACACTCCAGGAGTTGCTGCTGGAAACTGGCAATGGAGATTAAAAGAAGGCGTATTAACTGATGAACTAGCAGAAAGAATTGCTAAATTGACAAAAGTTTACTCAAGATAATTTGAAAAAAATTTTTGAAAATAAAAAATTATTATAAATAAAAATAGAGAGAAAAATGAAAATATTATTCAAAAAACTCTCTATTTTTTATTATATTTATTTAATCTAATACTCATTTGAAAAATAGAAATAATATTTTATTTATTTTCTGACAAGAAGTTAAGACTCCTTGCTAAACAGAATTTATAACAAATCCATTATTTTAATGGGGAATATTATAAATTCTATTTAAAAAATTTCTTTCTATTTTTCATTTTTTTCCAATTTATCTTCCAATTTCCCCATTTCTACTTTATATTTCTCAAATAATTCTTTAGACTTAATCTTATTACCTTTTTTCTCATAAAATACGCTCATACAGAGATATGAATTTGGATCACCTTTTTTAATACCTAATTCACATATTTTTTTACCTTCTTCAGCTCCTTCATCATAAATTTTAGCTATTCCATAAAATCCATAAGCATATATATTTCCTCTTTTATATTCTTTGTTTACCAATTCTCTTATTTCATCGTTTACTTCTTCAATTTCACTATAACTTATTACTAAATTACTTATTGAAATGTCATTTCCTTTATCCAATGCTTTTTTATAATATTCTATTGCTTTTTTATAATTTTGGTTATTATAATAAAGGATTCCTAATGTATTAAATACCGTAGCATCATTATTTTTAATGCTTCTTAACAGCTTTTCTGCTTCTTTTTCCTTATTTTGTTTTATATAGATATATGCTAAATCAAGTTTTACTTTTTTCTTTAACTTTTCATCTTTAATATATTCTAAATCCTTCAAAAGATAGTATTCTGCCTTTTCAAAATTCCCTTGAACATAATAAAGATAACCTAAAGCATTATAAGCATTTGGGTTCCCTTTTTTTAATGCTTCAAAAAAATATTTCTCAGCCTCTTTATATTTTTTTTGCTCAAGAAAATTATTCCCTTTCAAAAATTCCTCATTGCCATTCGCTACATATCCTATCGAAAAAGCAAATAAAAACATTGCAAATATTAAAAATTTTCTTTTCACAAAAGTCTCCTTTACTTACTGACAATTTCAAATTTTTCTATTTTTTTAAACATAATACAAATAAGAATTCCAACAACTGTACCTAACTGCTTAGCATCTATTTCATCTGAATTAAAAATTAAAATTATTATTACAAAAAATATTGGAACTAAAAATATCATAGATAAAATGAAAAAATCATATTTAATTTCTACTACAACTTCTTCCTTATTTTCCAAATCCAATCCTAATTTTCTTATTTTAGATTTTTCTTCTGAAAGTATCACATAATCTTCATTAGTTTCAAAAATTATTTCTGAATTTGGCTTTAATTTCTTCTTTTCATTGTCTATCCAAATAATTTTAGGAAATAATCTAAACTTAAATTTATCACGTACGATTATTTTTGACATTTACTCTCACTTTCTTTTTTAATCCTATTTTTCAAGCAACTTCTTAATCCCTTCAATCAGTAAAACATGTTCCTTCTCAAGCACTCTCTTCTGCAAAACTTCCGGCGTGTCATCACTAAGCACAGGCACCTTTATCTGCAAAATAATTTCTCCTGTGTCAACTCCTGTATCAACAAAATGAATTGTACATCCACTTTCAGTTTCTTTTGCTTCAATAACCGCTCTGTGAACATTCATTCCATACATTCCCTTTCCACCAAATTTTGGAAGCAATGACGGATGGATATTTATAATTTTTCTTGACCATTTTTTTATAAATTCTGGCGATAAGATAGACAAATATCCTGCTAATACAATATAATCTGTTTTTTCGTCATCATTTTCAAGAACATTGCTAATTTCATCAGACAATTTTTCTTTTAATACTTTTCTGTCAAGCAAAACATTTTTTATGCCATGTTTTTCTGCTCTTTTAAGTCCATAGCACTCTCTATCTGCAATTACATGAGAAATTTCACAATTTAAGTTTCCTTGCTCAATATTGTTAATAATTGACTGTAAGTTCGACCCTCCACCAGAAACTAAAACTGCTATTCTTTTTTTATTTTTATTAGACATTTTTTCACTCTCTTTAAATTTATTTTTATCATATTTATTTTTAATACAAATTAATTTTTTCGTCACCTTTAACAATAGTTCCTAATTCATAGGCTTCTTCTCCATTTTCAGCTAAAATATCAATAACTGTTTGAGCATCATTTTTATTTACAATAACAACAAATCCAACTCCCATATTGAATGTTCCCCACATTTCTTCTTCTGGAACTCTTGAGAATGCTTCGTGTTTAAATAATGGATGAACTTTTACTTTCGCTTTTTCGATGTTTGCACAAAGTCCATCTGGTATAGTTCTTGGAACATTTTCGATAAGTCCTCCACCAGTTATGTGAGCCATTCCGTTCACTTGCACTTTTTCCATAACTTTTTGAATTGGTTTTACATAAATTTTTGTTGGTGTTAATAAATGTTCTCCAATTGTTTTTCCATTGAATTCTTCGCTAAAATCAGTGAATAATTTTCTTAACAACGAGAATCCGTTACTGTGAGCTCCACTTGAAGGAATTGCAACGATTACATCTCCTTCTTGAACTTTACTTCCATTAACCATTCTTTCTTCTTCAACTACACCAACTGCAAATCCTGCAATGTCATATTCTCCATCTGCATAAAATCCAGGCATTTCAGCAGTTTCTCCACCTACTAAAGCTGAATCTCCTTGAAGGCAACCTTCTACAACACCTTTAATTATTTCAGAAGAAACATTTGAGTCCAATTTTCCACAAGCTAGGTAATCTAAGAAAAATAATGGTTGTGCTCCATGACACAAAATATCATTTACGCACATCGCAACACAGTCAATTCCAACTGTATCATATTTATTTGTTTCAAATGCAACTTTTAATTTTGTTCCAACTCCATCAGTTCCAGATACTAAAATTGGTTTTTTGTATTCTCCTAATTTGTATAAAGCTCCAAAACTTCCCAATTCGTTCATAACATTTTTGTTGTAAGTTGCTTTTACTCTTTCTTTTATTTTCTCAACACTTCTGTATCCTTCTTCTTTATCTACTCCTGAATCTTTATAAGAAATTGACATTCTTTATCCTCCTGTTTTAAATTAAATCTCTATTTTTTATTTTACAAAGTTTGCGAAATCTTCTGCATATTTTGTAGGGAAAAATTCTGTAATTTCATATTCTGCAATTCCATTTATATTAAACGGATCTTCTGAAATTATTTTCTTAACTTCTTCCAAATTTTCTGCATTTAGCAAAATTACACCACCTGTTCTAGGATTTTTTCTTCCTGAACAAATAAATTTTCCCATTTCATAATATTTTTCCAAAAATTTTATATGTTCTTCTAAATGTTTTTCAACTTCACTTACTGCTTTTACATAATTTAAACTTACTATATACATTTTTCTCCTTATTTTTTCAATTCTTTCAAAGCCTCTTTTTGGATTGGTGTCAACGAAGCATAAAATTCTTCCTCGTAATCTCCCAATCCAGCTGGATAATCTCCATTAAAACATTCCATGCAAAGTCCTGTATATGGTGCATCAAAATTTAGTCCAATCGAATCAATTAATCCATCAATACTCAAGAAAGCCAATGAATCTGCACCAATATAGTCTCTCACTTCTTCAACAGTTTTATTCGCTGAAATCAATTCTGATGAATTTGACACATCAATTCCGTAAAAAATAGGAAACTTAAATTCTGGCGATGCAATTCTTACATGAACTTCTTTTGCTCCAGCTTCCTTCAATAACTGAACAATACGGCTTGAAGTAGTTCCACGAACTATTGAATCATCAATCATGACTACAACTTTGTCTTTTACAACACCTTTTACAGCAGAAAGTTTCATTCTAACACCTTGTTCTCTAAGTTCCTGAGTTGGCTGAATAAATGTTCTCGCTACATATTGGTTTTTGATTAATCCCATTTCATAAGGTTTTCCGCTCTCTTCTGCATAACCACTTGCTGCTGACAATGACGAGTTTGGAACTCCAATTATAATATCTGCATTTTCAACAGGTGCTTCCTTTGCCAATCTTCTTCCGCATCTTTTACGAGCTGAATGTACATTTACTCCTGAAATATCTGAATCAGGTCTTGCAAAATACACATATTCCATAGCTGCAATCGCAGTCGATGTATTTTCTGTATACTTTTCAATTCTGTATCCATCTTTATCAATAATTACAACTTCTCCAGATCTAATATTTCTAACAAATTCCGCTCCAACAATTTCCAACGCACAAGTTTCACTCGCCAAAATATATGCTCCATTTTTTGTTTTTCCTAAAATTAAAGGACGAAATTCAAAAGGGTCAACTGCACCATACAATTCTGTTTGAGTTTGAACTAAGAAAGAAAATCCACCTTTTACTTGTCTTAACGCATCTTTCAATTGACTCAAAAAATCTTTTTCTTTACTTCTTCTAATCAAATGAACCAACACTTCTGTATCTGATGTAGAATGAAAAATCGCACCTTGCTCTTCCAATTCTCTTTTTAACTTTTTAGCATTGATTAAATTTCCATTATGTGCCAAAGCAATACTTCCATCAAAAAATTGAAATAGGAACGGTTGTATATTACGGCCGCTGCTGCTTCCAGAAGTCGCATATCTAACATGCCCTATTGCACTGTTTCCTTCCAATCTGTTAAATATTCTGTCATCATTAAACACCTCTGAAACAAGACCTGGTCCACGATGACCGTTTACACGAACTCCATCACTTACTACAATTCCTGCCGCTTCCTGCCCCCTATGCTGCAAACTATGCAATCCATAATAAGTAAGCCTTGCGGCATCAGGATGTCCAAATACTCCAAATACTCCGCATTCCTCATTCAAACTCTTAATCATCTTGTTAGTTTCCTCCATTTTTTTACAAATTATTTTATACCAAGATCTCATTTTAGAAACAAAAATACCATTTCACTTATTTAACAACAAGGGGTCAAGACCCCTTGCTAGAATTTATACCAAATCTACTATATTAAATGAGAAATAGTATTATTCCTAAAAAACAAAGCTATTAATCACATTTATACACTAGTATTTACTGTTTTTATTTTTTAACTTTTATTTTAAAACTTCTTCTAAACGACGAAGCACTTCACGGTATGCTCCCATTACATCTCCCAAATCTTGTCTAAATCTGTCTTTATCCAATTTTTTAAGTGTATCTTTATCCCAAAGTCTCATTGAATCTGGACTAATTTCATCTGCAAGAAGCATATTTCCATCTTTATCTCTTCCAAACTCAATTTTATAATCTACTAAAATCAAGTTCATTTTATCAAATAATGCAGATAACAAATCATTAATTAAGAAAGTTTGTTTTTTAATTTCAGCCAATTCTTCTTCAGTAACTAATTCCAATGCTAAAGCATGATCATCATTTAATAACGGATCTCCTAAATCATCATCTTTGTATGATAATTCAAAAGTTGGTTTTTTAAAGATTTTTCCTTCTTCAGCTGCATATCTTTTTACAAAACTTCCAGTTGCTCTATTTCTAATAATTACTTCCAAAGGCACAATTTCCACTTTTTTGCAAAGTTGTTCTCTTTCATTTAAAGTTTTAATCCAGTGAGTTTTTACACCATGTTTAATCAAATATCCATAAAGTAATGTAGAAATTCTATTATTCAAAATCCCTTTATCTTCCAATTGATCTTTTTTTACTCCATTAAATGCAGTCGCATCATCTTTAAAATACATAATTATTTCATCCGCATTATCGGTTGCAAAAATTGATTTTGCTTTTCCTTCATAAATTTTTTCTCTTTTTTCCATTTTTATTTCCTCCTATTTTTATTTTATAGTATTTAAAAAATTATCTTATTTATTATCTTAGTTTATCAAGAAAACCTTGTACTATTTGAATAATTGCTAAAACTACCCCTATAGTCGTAAATATCATATTCCATTTTTCACTTCTTTTTGCTTCTTCCTCTTTTTCCTTTTCTCGTTTTCTTTCTAACTGATAATTAACAATGTCTCTTATTAGTGAAATCGTTTTTTCTAACTCTTTAAGCTGTTCATTGACATTAAGTTTCTCCATCAATTCCAAAGTTTTTTCTGCTTTTTTTCTATTTTCTAACATTGGAAATTCATAATACATTTTTGCATAAAATAACGTTATTTCTTGCATAATTTTTTCTACTTTTTTTAGACCTTCTTCAGAATATTCATTGTATAATTTTTGTATATCCAATGAAGCTATTTTTTCTTGAAAATATTTTGTTATACAATAATAATAAAATGGTATAACTTTTGCAATTATTTCTAATTTTTTTGTATTAACTTTTACATCATCATTTTCTCCAACTGGAAATTCATCATCAACTTTAATACGTGTAATTTTATTTTCGCTTAATTTAAAATAATAAAAATAATATTTAGCATTTTTAAAAGGCACACTAACAGTTATACTATCTCTCAAATTAGGCTTTAATGCATTTTGTCCACAAACTCTATAATCATTATTAATGTAATTTTTTTCTTTACATTCATTTAATTCTTTTTCACTTAAAAAGATTTCACCAGTAATACTCAAATTTTCATATTTTTCATATTTTTGAGACATTATTTTTCTCCTTTATAGCTCAACTTTCTTATCATTATCAGCAATAAATTTAGCTTTCATTTCTTTTCTAAATGTAACCAATTTTTCTCTAATTTCAGGATATTTTATTGCAAGAATTTGCACTGCCAACATTCCTGAATTGTATGAGTTATTAATTCCAACAGTTGCTACTGGAATAGATTTTGGCATTTGAACAATCGAATAAAGTGCATCCAATCCTTCAAGTGCACCATTTAAAGGCACTCCAACTACAGGAAGTATTGTTTTTGAAGCAATAACTCCAGGCAAATGTGCCGCAAGTCCAGCTCCAGCAATAATCACTTCTGCACCTCTTTTTTCAACATCAGCCAAAACTTCTTCCAATTTTTCAGGAACTCTGTGAGCCGACAATACATAAGCCTCAAACTCAATCCCAAATTCTCTCAAGCAATTTGCTGCACCTCTCATTTTGTCAGTATCTGACTGACTTCCAAAAAATATTGCTACTTTCATTTTTTATTTTCTCCTTTTCCTTATTTAAAAAATTTAATTCCATTTCTAAAGATATTTTGTTCTTTATTTCCATAAATATTTTTGTAAACATTTTTACCTTTTCTTTCAGAATGTCCCATTTTACCAAAAATTCTACCATTATGAGCCAACATTCCTTCAATCGCATAATAAGAACCATTTGGATTAAATTGTGAATCCATTGTCGAATTTCCATCCAAATCAACATATTTAGTTGCAATTTGATTATTTTTAAATAATTTTTTATATTCTTCTTCTGTAATAACAATTCTTCCTTCTCCGTGAGAAATTGCTACTGAATGAATATCTCCTTCTTTCATATTAGCTAACCAAGGTGAATTATTTGTAATAATTTTTGTTTGCACAATTTTCGACATATGTTTGTCAATTGTATTAAATGTCAATGTTGGCGAAGTTTCACTTAATTCACGAATTTCTCCATAAGGTAACAATCCTGATTTAATCAACGCTTGGAATCCATTACAAATTCCTAAAATTAATCCATCTCTCTTCAGTAGATTTTCCACTGCTTCTTTAACTTTTTTATTCTTCAATACAGCAACCATAAATTTAGCCGATCCATCTGGTTCATCTCCCGCACTAAATCCACCAGGCAACATCAAAATTTGCGAATTATTAATTTCTTTAACAAAATTATCAATTGAACTTAAAATATTGCTATGTGACAAGTTATTAAATACACCTATTTTCGCAAGTCCACCTTCTCTATTAAACGCTCTTTCCAAGTCATATTCTGAGTTTGTTCCAGGGAATACCGGAATAAATACTCTTGGTTTCGCATAAGCGTTTGAAATATTGCTAATTATATTTTCATGCTCAATTTTTTCAAGTTTCTCATATTCAACACCTTTACAATGTGCAATTCTATGTTCTTCTGCCACTTCTTTTTTAGTTGGGAACACTTTTTCAAGTTTATTTTCCCAATTTCCAATTAATTCATCCAAATCAAAAGCTATTCTATTTACAGTAATTTTTGCTTCGTTTGTAATTTTTCCAAGCAAAACTGCATTTTTATAACTGATATTTTCAGATGTTTCCACAATGAATGCTCCATAATTTAGCTTAAACCATTCATCTTCATCAATTTGCGCTGTAACATCTACACCAAGTTTATTTCCAAATGACATTTTTGCAAGACTTTCTGCAATTCCACCATTTTTTATAGCCATAGCAGATAAGATTTTTTTATTTTTTATGTTTTCAGTTACAAAGTCAAAGTTTGCTTTTAATTCATCAAGTTTTGGCAGATCATCTTCATCATTTGGAATTGTAATTAAGTACACATTATTCCCAACTTTTTTAAATTCGTTAGAGATTACATTTTCAGCATCTGTAACACTTACTGCAAATGATACTAATGTTGGTGGTACAGATATTTCGTTAAATGTTCCACTCATTGAGTCCTTTCCACCAATTGACGGTAATCCAAAGGCTTTTTGTATATGCAATGCTCCTAATAATGCTGTTAATGGTTTACCCCATTTTTTAGAATTTTGTCCTAATCTTTCAAAATATTCCTGAAATGTAAATCTTATATTTTTATAATTTCCTCCACCAGCTACAACTTTTGCCATTGATTCAATTACAGCATAAGCTCCTCCGTGGAATGTGCTTTGTTTTGCAATATAAGGGTTATATCCATATCCAACCATTGAAGCTGTATCAGTTTCAGCATTGATTATTGATACTTTTTGAACTGATACTTGTGCAGGTGTCAACTGATATTTACCACCAAATGGCATTAATACAGTAGTTGCTCCAATTGTTGAATCAAAAGTTTCAATTAATCCTCTTTGTGAAGCTACATTTAAATCTTTTAAGTTATTTATAAATTTACTTCTAAAATCATTTCCTTCAATTTTTCTATTCAAGTTTAATTTTGGAGTATTTTCAATTGTAATATTGATATTTGAAGCGGCTCCGTTTGTATTTAGGAAATCTCTTGAAATATCCACAATCGCTTTTCCGTTGTATTTCATAACAAGTCTATTTGAATCATTAATTTTTGCCACTTGATATGCTTCCAAATTTTCTTCGCTTGCAAATTCTATAAATTTGTCCAAATTTTGTTTTTGAATGACAACTGCCATTCTTTCTTGTGATTCTGAAATAGCAAGTTCTGTTCCATTTAATCCTATGTATTTCACTCTTACCTTATTAAGATCAATTTCAATCCCATCAGCCAGTTCTCCAATTGCAACCGAAACTCCTCCAGCTCCAAAGTCATTACATTTTTTAATTAATTTTGTGACATTTTTATTTCTAAAAAGTCTTTGAATTTTTCTTTCTACAATTGCATTTCCCTTTTGAACTTCTGCACTTGATTTTTCTGAAGATTCTGTAGTATGTTCTTTAGATGATCCAGTCGCTCCACCAATTCCATCTCTTCCAGTTCTTCCGCCAAGTAAAATTACAATGTCTCCATTTTCAGGCTTTTCACGAATAATATTTTCAGCAGGTGCTGCTCCTACAACAAGCCCCAATTCCATTCTTTTTGCCTTATAACCTTCATCATAAATTTCATTTACATGAGTCGTTGCAAGTCCAATTTGGTTCCCATAAGAAGAAAATCCGTGTGCAGCCACTTTTGTAATAACCTTTTGTGGCAATTTTCCAGCTATTGTATCTGAAATTTTTTCAGTCGGATCAGCAGAACCACTAATTCTGACAGCTTGATAAACATAAGTTCTTCCAGATAATGGATCACGAATCGCTCCACCAATACAAGTTGAAGCTCCACCAAATGGCTCAATTTCTGTCGGATGGTTATGAGTTTCATTTTTAAACTGCAAAATCCATTTTTCAGTTGTCGTATTTTTTTCACCATTTTCATCAATTCTTTCAATTGGAACATCAATATAAATTGAACAAGCATTTATTTCATCTGAAACTTCCAAATCTGGCAAGTTTCCATTTTTTCTTTGCTCTTTCCCAAAAATTGTAGCAATATCCATAAGAGTCATTGGTTTTTTGGAAATTCTGTCAGCATGAACATACTTTCGGCTTTCTAAATATTCATTAATAGCTTTTTCAATAATATTTTTGTAAGTTTTATTTTCAATCTTAATATTATCAATGATTGTTTCAAAAGTTGTATGTCGGCAGTGATCACTCCAGTAAGTATCCAGCACTCTAATTTCAGTTTCTGTTGGATTTCTCTTTTCTTCATTTTTAAAGTATTCTTGAATAAATAATAAATCATTTACTGTCATTGCTAATTCTAATTTATCTTTTAAATTTGCAATTTCTTCTTTTGATTTTTCAGTAAATCCATCATAAACAATAACATCATCTTTATTTTCAGTTTCAACATTTTCACTTAAAACATTCAAATCTTTTTCTCTTGCTTCAACTTCATTTATATAATATTTTTTTATTTTAGCAAGTTCTTCAGGAGAAATTTTTCCGTATAAAATTATCAATTTCCCACTTTTTACATTAATGTTATTATCTTTATCAATTAATAAATTTACACATTGAATTGCAGAATCTGCTCTTTGGTCATATTGCCCTGGCAAAAATTCTACTGAGAAATACGCATTTTCTGAATTTTCTTCTTTAAATACTTCATCTAATGATTTAAAAACATTGTCAACATTTATTTCTGAAAATACCGTTCTCTCCAATTTTTCCAAATCATTTTCACCCAAGTTAAACACATCATAAATATTCAAAACTCTTACATCTTTAAGTCCACTTATTCCAATGTTATCCTTTAAGTCATTGAATAAATTCTGTGCTTCTACTCTAAAATCTTTCTTTTTTTCCACAAAGATTCTATAATTCATCTTTCTCTCTCCTTCTTCTTTTGTATTTTATAAAAAATAAAAATCCAAGCAAAAAAATTACCTAGATTTTTCATATATTTGTATATTTAATTTTTTATATAACAAAGTAGACAATTTTGTAATTTGTCTAGTAAAAAATATCTTGCTTGCTTCTGTGATAAAAAAATCTTTTTTCATCTTTCCTCCATATAAAATATTTCCCGTGAACTACTCCCATTTATAAAGGAGCTTCCGTTGACCTACAAATTAATATTTGTATATTTAGAAGGCTCTGCGGATGGTTCTTACCCTTAATAATATTATACTATATTTTTGTTATTTTATCAATATTTTAACAATTCATTGAAAACTTCTTACTAGTATTCGTTAAAAGTATAACAAAATTTTACTATTTTTTCAATACCAAAAAAATTATTTCTAAAATCTTAACTTTAATTCATGATATTTTTTATTAAAATAATAACTTTGTTATGATTTATCAAAATTCCTTGTTTAGAAAATAACTGAAATATAATTTCTATTTTTCAAATAAAGTTTAGTATCAAGTTATTAGTTTCATATTATATATTTTATGTTGTCATTTTTTTCAGTACTTTTCTAAATTATCTTTTAAATTAATATAATTTTATAATATTTTAATAAATAATTTTAATTATTTTACTTTTACTATTGACATTTCAAATTTTCAAGGTATAATGCTATTGACACAGATGAAAGGATGTGATGATTTATGAAAATCATTATTAGTGGAAAACAACTTAAAATTACAGATGCAATCAAAATTTATACTGAAGAAAAAATAAGCAGAATTTCCAAGTATTCAGATGCTATCACAGAAGTCGATGTTGTTCTGACTGTTGAAGATACAAAATCTGAAGGTCCAGTTCACAAAGCTGACGGATTAGTTTTTGCAAGTGGTACAAAAATAAAAATAGAAGCTGAAAATAAAGATTTATACGCAGCAATTGACGACTTATCAGACAGACTAGAAAGACAAGTTAGAAAATATAAAGAAAAACAAAAAGACCACAATAAAAAAGGTACTCGTTAATCTTATATTTAAAAAAATAAATATTTTAAGAACAAATAAACCTTAATATATAAAAAAAGACTATTTTAGAACTTTAAATTTTAAAATTAGTCTTTTTTATTTTTTTATTTTTTAAATTTATTAACTTTTTCTAAAATATATAAAACTATTACATTCATTAAAAATCCTGGAACAATTTCATAAATTATTTTACCAAGTCCGCTTTGATTCCATAAAATTACTGTAATTGTAGCAACTGTCATTGAAATAAGAATATTCTTCCAATATATTTCTTTTTTGTATAAAACAAATAAAATTACTGGAGAAAATACAGCTCCAAAACCAGCCCATGCATAAGATACTAGCGATAGCACTTCTGAATTGGGATTCATTGCAAGTAATGTTGCAATCACAAAGATTATTATTATACAAATTCTTCCAACCCAGATAAGTTCTTTATTCGACTTTTCCCTTTTTACAATATATTTATAAAAATCCTCAGTTAATGTGTTTGAAGCAACCAGTAGCTGTGCTGAAATTGTTGACATTATCGCTGATAAAATTGCTGCATATAAAATACCTGCTACCCAAGGATTGAATAATTTTCCTATCATGTAAATGAAGATTTTTTCTGGATCTTGAACTGTCTTATAAAGAGCAATTCCTGTAAGACCTATCGCAATTGAACCAACTAGTGAAATAACAACCCAAACCATTGCAATCAATCTAGCTTTCCATAATTCATCTACACTTTTTATGCTCATAAATTTTACAATTATATGTGGCTGCCCAAAATATCCAAGCCCCCACCCTAATCCAGAAATAATTACTGGTATACTAAGTGCTTCCGGATATTTCAGCAAATTAATTGAAATATTTTTTTGAGTCATTGCAAAATCAATCGCACTGCTTCCTCCAACTGCAAAATATGCCACGACTGGGACAATTATAATCGCAAAAAACATTAATATCCCTTGAAAAAAATCTGTCCATACTCCCGCCAGATATCCTCCTAAAAATGTATAAAATATTATTGTCCCTCCACCTAGCAATACTCCCAATCGGTAATCAATTCCCAATAAAGATTCAAACAATTTCCCATTTGAAACCAATCCCGAAGCCGAATAAATTGTAAAGAAAAATAAAATTACAATTGCTGAAAAAGTTTTTACATAACCTTTCGTATCATTTGACTTTCTTGATATAAATGTTGGAATCGTCAATGCTTCGTGTTCTTCCGTTTGCATTCTTAATCTCGGTGCTACCAATTTCCAATTTATATAAGTTCCTATAGTTAGTCCTATTATAACCCATATTTGCTTTAATCCTGATAAATAAACAGCTCCCGGCAATCCTAAGAGTAGCCATCCACTCATGTCGCTCGCTTGAGCTGACATTGCTGTTACCCAGTATCCTACACCTCTTCCACCTAAAATATATTCTTCATGAGTATCTGTCTTTACATAAAAATATACTCCAATCGCCATCAGAAATAGTAAATATACTCCAAATGTTATAAAAGTCTCTATTCCTCCTGTTGTCATTTTTCATCTCCTTCATTCCTATATTTTAATTTTATAACTTATTATACCATATTAACCACTTTTTAGCGATATTCAATTTATACTCGAACCCATTAAAAATTTGACTGTCAAAAATTATACTAAATTTAGGGTTTAAGTAAGATAATCATAGTTTTTAAGTTTAGTTTTAAATCAATTTTACTATACTAGAAAATAATCCTCATATTATACCAAACCGCACCCCCATGAGTCGACTCTGATAACCCTTCATTCACAAACCCAATCTTCTCATAAAACGGAACAAGCCTATCTTTACAAGTCAATACAACACCCTTTCTTCCATCACTTTTCGCATCTTCCACAACTTTTCTCAAAACTTTCTTGGCATAACCTCTCCGTCTAAATTCTGGAAGCGTGTTCACTCCAAAAATCATCTGCCAATCACCATTTTCATCATGTAATTTAGGATTTTCAAACATTTCATCAGTCAAAATTCTATCGTTCGTAGCCATCCCATTTACAAACGAAACAATTTTACCATTCTCATTTTCCAAAATCCAAAAAAAAGCTGGATAAACTTCCAATCTCCCACGAAAACTCTCTTCAGTTGCCGCCTCTGTAGCTGGAAAACACTCTGTCTCTATCTTTGTCAATTCTTCTAAATCATTAATTGTTGCTTTTCTAATTTCCATTTTTTATTTTTCCTTTTCCAATTTTTTATAAATTTTCAAAATTAAGAGAACACAAATTTCGTATAATAAAATAATTAATTTATTTATTTAGTTTACAGTTTTTAAAAAAATTAAATACTCCAAAACTAATAAAAACAATCTATTTTTTACTTTCTATAACAATTAGAATAAACAATATTCCTGTTTCTAAAAAATTTCAACTTATGAAATTTCAACTAATTCCTGACATTCTTTACCATGTATTATATTTTGAGTTTACACAAAATTATGAATACTCTCCTAATCAAAAATAACCTTCCATTTATCCCTATTTCTATTCGCCTCAAAGCACATTTTTATTTGCTCAGCCGTAATTTTTTTTGTTTCCAGTTCAGGCAATTCATCAATCCCAAAATATCTGCTGCCAACTGTTTCAATATTTTTCTCGAATTTTCCACTCACATATTCACACAAAACAAATACTTTCGTTATACCATATGGAATCTTTTTCTTTTGATTTTTGGTGACATCCAGTAAAGCAATAATCATCTCAGCATTAGCCTCAATCCCAGCTTCTTCCTTAACTTCCTTCAACACATTTTCCTTCACAGAAAGATAAACATCCGCCCATCCACCTGGCAATGCCCATTTTCCATTACTTTCCTGGATCAAAAGAATTTTATCATCTTCAAAAATCACACCTCTCACATCAATTTTAGGCGTCTGATATCCAACTTCATTACAAAATAAATCCTTTACCTTTTCCACCGAAATCTCAGTTTTGTGCGCCACCATTTCTGCTGAAATTTCCCTAATTCTCTCAAATCGCTCAATATCAAATTTATCTTTCCCATAAGCAAGTCCTGCTTGTGCTAGACTTTGAAGTTCAATTGCCCAGTCTAGCCACTTTTGTTCTTCTTCTTCATTTTTATTCACTGATTATCACCTACTGTTTTAAAGTTATTAATTAATTATTATTCGTTAATATTTTTACAAATGTCTAATTTATTTACTAAAAACTTTTACTTTCTTCCCATAAAATGCTATTCCAATCTTTAAAATATTTTTTATTCCTCTAGCCTTTAATCTCATATCATATTTTTTCTCATCAATCTGTTTTAGAGCTTCTTCTGCCTTTAAAGTCATACCTTTTTCAGTTTTAGAAATTTTAAATTCCATCAAATATGCTCTTTCATTACTTTTTATCGGAATCATCGCAAGATCATATCTTCCATATCCACTCTCATTATTTGAAATAATCTCATATTTTCCCATCAAAAATCCTACAAGACCTATCATAAACACTTGATAAATTTTCTCCATTTCACTATCCAAATCAAAATGACTAAGCATATTTACCATTATTTCACCTAATGTCTTTTCAAATTTCTTAATATCTCCACTTTCCAATGCTTTTATCAAAATACTTGTTTTCAATTCTGTTCCAAAAAATCTATTTAAAAACATATTCCCAAAATATTTTCTAATTTCCTTATTTGGAATTTTTAAATTATAAATATTTGTATATTCTGAAGTTCTGTCAATTTCAACCTGCTCTTTCGCCTTCGTCAAATATCCGCTATACAAAAACAATTGCCATATTTCGTCATCATTACTCAAAAGACTTTTTATCGTTGTCCCATCTGAAATATATTTTTCAATACTTTCTCCATCAGTAAATCGCTTCAAATCTGTATAAACATCTTCTCCCGCTTGATCTAACATATTTTCTAAAAGTGTATTTCCAGAAACATTTGCCCAATATGCTTTCAATTCTTTTTCTTTTATGTAATTAATAATTGACCAAGGATTATAAATTTCCTTATCTCCAAATCGATATCCATTGTACCAATTTTTAACTTCTTTTGTTTTATACTTCATTTGAAAATAATCTAGCATTTCAATTACTTCACTTTCAAGAAGTCCAAAATACTCTGAATAATTTTTGCTAAGTATCGTGTTCACATAAAGGTTATTCAAACCAGAAAAAATCCCTTCTTTTATAATCCGAGTTATCCCAGTCAAAATCCCATATTTCAAAGAATCATTAGTTTTTAATGCTGAACTATAAAATACTTGAAAAAAATTTATTGCTTCATTGTAATAACCTTTATCAAAAGCATTAATTATTGGTGCATCATATTCGTCTATTAAAATTATAACTTTTTTCCCATAATACTTATAAATATAATTTGATAATAATTTTAAAGCAGTTTCATAATCACCTTTTTCCTCTTCATAAAATATTTTATCAAATTTTATTTTATCTCGCTTATTCATTATTTCTCTCATATCTTCAAATTCAGCATACAAATCAGAAATAAAAGATTTTAAATTTTCAAAAGTATCTTCCCAAGTATCCCCTCTTAAATCCTTCAACGAAACAAAAATAACAGGATATTTCCCTTGCTCTTTCATATATTCGCTGCCAAATATTTTCAATCCTTCAAAAAGTTTCCTATTCTCATCTTTATTTCTCACATCAAAAAAATACTTAATCATCGACATATTAAGCGTTTTTCCAAATCTTCTCGGTCTTGTAAAAAGTGTCACAGCTGCTCTATTTACAAGAATATCTTCTATTAACATTGACTTATCTACATAATAATAATTATCTTTTATTATATCTTCAAAATTTTCAATTCCTATTGGTATTGCTTTTTTTCCCATAAAATCCCCCCTTAAAATTTTATTTATTTCTCATATCTAGCTGTCTAACCATTTTTTTATATTTTATTTAAAATATCAAAAAATTCTTTGTTATTATCTTTTTTTATGAATGGGATTATATTTAATCTGCTAACTCGCTTTTTTCATCCCACATACTATCTTTTATATAATAAAATATCATTGAAACTAATAATTTCATTGCGATACCAAAAGATAAAACATCTCTACTATTTTTAAATACATTGCTAGATACTTCTATACGTTTATTTCCTATTATAATAAACATAAATCCGTTAAATAATACATATAGTAATACTATTACAGTTGTTGAAATTAACAACCTTTTTCTTATAACTTGTGTTATTTTCTTTTCAGAAAAAAATTTTAAAAAAACAAATACATATAGTTGTTCCAGTAAAAGTATTACGAGTCTTAAAACAATAAAATAATTATATCTATTTTCATTACTTAAATCTGATATTTTCATATTTTTAACATTTAAAAAATTCCAAGAATCAAGTCGAATATACAAAGCCAATAATACAAACATTACAAATGTTATTATTCCAAATTTTTTTATAAATACTTTAACTCCAAAAATTACCATCATTATAAACATTATTAATAATAAAGCAATGATATAAATAAATAATATCTTTATTTTATAGAACAAGATAAACAAAATTATTATTATTATACACGGTATTGCTAATATTTTACAATCTATGTCTTTAAAAGCATTTTTAAGATTATCTTTAACTTTTTTACCTAAATTTTTATTTTTTATTTCTTTAAAAATCAAACTTATTACTGGAATTATTAATATCAATATTGAAATATCTATCCATGGTAATGGAAATTCTTTTATTGGAATTTCTAACAGCCAACACCTACTAAAGTTAACAATATTTTTTTGTAATAGATAATATTTGTTATCGACAAACAAAAAAGATAATAACATCCATATAATACTCACCGAACAAATCATTATATATTCCCATTGTATTTTTTCTTTTTTAAATTCCATATAAATTTCCTTTCTTTAATTAAATTTTTATTTATGTTCAATTCTTTAATCTTCCAAAATCTCTTTCGCAAAACTTCCTTCTTTTTCAGTCCCCAACAAAATTTCCTCAACAGTTGCCGCAATATCAGCAAAAGTTTTTCTAGTTCCAATATTTACATTCTTTTTAACATTTTTTCCGTAAATCAATATTGGAATGTACTCTCTTGTGTGGTCAGTCCCTTTATAAGTAGGGTCATTTCCGTGATCGGCAGTGATAATCAAGATTTCATCATCTTTCAAGTTTTTCTCGATTTCAGGTAACCAATTGTCAAATTCAATCAAAGCATTTACATAACCTTCCACATTTCTTCTGTGCCCATAAACAGCATCAAAGTCAACCAAGTTAGTAAAAATCAACCCTTTTGTGTCTTCTTTCAATGCCATAATTGTTTTCTTAATTCCATCCAAATTATCCTGGTTAGCTTTTCTATTGTCTGTAATCCCTTTTCCATTGAACAAGTCGCTCGTTTTTCCAATTCCAACTACATCAAGTCCAGCTTTTTCCAATCTTTCAAGCATTGTTTCTTTTGGTGGATCAATCGAAAAGTCGTGTCTGTTTGCAGTTCTTTTAAATTCTCCAACTTTTTTACCAACATAAGGTCTTGCAATTACCCTTGCCACAGGCGATTTTTCATTACAAATTTCAAGTGCAATTTCACACGCTTTGTAAAGTTCTTCTAATGGTATAATTTCTTCATTCGCAGCAATTTGAAACACAGGATCTGCCGAACCGTAAACTATCCAATTTCCAGTTTTAATTTGTTCTTCTCCATATTGATCAATCGCTACAGTGCCTGAAATTGGCTTATTCAACATGGCTTTTCTTCCTGTTTTTTCTTCAAATTCCTTTATAACTTCATCTGAAAATCCATTTTGATAGTTTGGAAACGGTCTTTCCAATGGCACACCAGCAATTTCCCAATGCCCAGTCGTAGAATCTTTTCCATGTGACACCTCAATCGCTCTTCCATAGGCCCCTTCAGCACTTTCCACAGCTGGAGTCCCCTCAATCTCAGTAATATTTCCAAGTCCTAATTTACCCATATTAGGTAAACTCATTCCACCATGAGCTTTCGCCATATTCCCTAAAGTATTTGACCCACAGTCATCAAACAAATTCGCATCAGGCAATTCTCCTGCTCCAACACTGTCTAAAACTATTATTGTTATTCTTTCAATTTTTTTCATTTTTTTATTTTCCTTTCTTTTTTATTTAATTATATCTTTTATCTGTTTTAAAAGCAATTGATTTTAAGATTTTTTTATTCATCAGAACCATAAACAATCATTAATAAATGTTCTTTGTACCGTATTATTCCAGCTGAAAAAACATTATATGCATAAAATTCACTTAAAATATCTTCATATTTCTTTATCGCTACATAAAAATTTACAGGCTCACCAAACCAATGTATTATCTGATAAAAAAAACATCTTACATTCCAGTACTGTTGCTTTTTATCTGCTTTATTTTCTAAGTTTTCAATTATTTCCTCAACAGTAAATTCTGTTTGCAATTTAACAAATTCAGAAATTCTATCATAACCAGTTTTTGTTTCATTTTGTTCTATCAACTTTTCGTATTTTCTATTTTTTTTGAAAACAATATTCAATTTTTCCAATTTTTTTCTAATATTATCATCTTTTTTTTCAAATAAACTATTTTCACAATATTGCATTAACTTTTTCTTTATTATTTCATTCAAATCATTATTTTTATCATTATCAATAAAAAATGTATCAATATATATTGCTGTATATTCAGGACAAACTTTCATTCCATTATTCCAACACATTGAGACACCTTCAATAAATCCTTCAATGTAATCCTTATTCTTCATTGTGATAATTCCTTTTCAAAATCATTATTTTTAATAGAAAATATAAACATGTGTAATATTCATATAAATACATACTATTTTTATAATTTCAATTATCATATTTTTTATAATTTTTAGGCATAACATTATTCTGAAAATAATAAAAATTAAATTTTATACTATTAAAATTTGTATTTTTATAATTAATTATTACTTTTTTATCTGTTTCAAAAAAATCATCCATAATATAAATTTCTTTTTTCTTTTCAGATATTGATATACTGTAATTACTATATCTTTTTATAATATAATCTTTTTTAAAAAATCTTATTACAGTTATTATTAGCAATAATATTATTATTGTAAATAATTTAATCATTAAATTTAAATATCCCCAAGCAATTCCAACTGAAAAAATTACTATTATACAAAATACTGCAAAACACATCATATAATGCTTTTCAAAAATTGAATATTTCACATATAATTTTTCTACATTTACTTTTTCACGAATTTCTTTTTTTGGATAACCTATTTTCTCCAACAAATATTCCAAAATTTCGTCTTTATTTTTTATGTCACAAAAAATATAACTTTTTTTATGATTACTTTCTATTGAAACATCCATTATTAAATTACAGAAATACTTATAAATATTTATTGAGCTGTCAAAATTTAAAAGAATATCATACGATCCTAATATATTTTTTCTCACTGTCAAAGTTTTTATATCATTATATGCAATAGTTTTCTCAAAATATAGACCTTTTATTTTCACTTCATAATCAGAAAAATGAAATTTCATCTTGCTTTTAATAATCATCACCAAAAGAAATCTATATACAAAATAACTTATTCCAATAGCTAAAAAAAATATTCCATCCTTTTCTTTTTCATTAAATAAAATATCAATTCCTCCTAATAAATGTCCTAAAAACAGTATTAGAAAAAATATATCCCACCTATTAATTTCAAATTTTGAATATTTTATTTTCATTCAATTTATCTCCTAATTTTACTATTTCTTCCTATATCTTCTCCCTTTTCTCTCTCCAATCGCTTCCAAAATCCCACCTTTCACAAGTTTATTCAAAAATCTTCTCGCCGTAGAATCCGAAACATTCAAAATTTTTTGAGCCTCACCATTGTCAATATAATTATTTTTCTCAAAATACACTTCCAGTATTTTCAGTCTTCGTAGCTCTTTATCAGTCATTTTATCAGTCAAAATATCAGTCATTTTTAAGTCGTTTTTTTGCAATTCTTCCAAAGTTTCTTTTATTATTTCAAGAATAAATGTAACAAATGGGGTTGATTTTCCAATATTATTTGATAAATTTATCGCCTCATAATATTTCTGCTGTTTTTTCTGAATTAAAGTTTCAATTGGCAGCCAGGCAAAAAACTCTTTCCATTTTGATAGGATTAATGTATGCCAAAGCCGTCCTAATCTTCCATTTCCATCTTGAAACGGATGAATAAATTCAAATTCATAATGAAATACACAAGCCTTTATCAGCGGATGAACTTTACTTTTTTTTAACCACGAAAAAAGCTGGTCAATTAATTCAGGAATATATTGAGGTGGTGTCCCTGCATGAATCAGCTGACTTCCCTGATAAACTCCTGCTCCTTTTGTACGAAATCTTCCACTTTCATTTATTAAATCAGCAGTCAGAATTTTATGTGCTCTCAATAAATCTTTAATCGAATATGGATTTAATAAATTTAATTTTTCATAGATTTCATAAGCATTCTTAACTTCTTTTATATCCTTTGGCGGTGCTAAAATTCTTTTCCCATTAATAACATCCGTCACCTGTTCAAATGTTAGTGTATTTTGCTCTATTGCAAGTGATGAATAAATTGTTTTTATTCTATTTTCTCTTCTCAAAACTGGATTTGAAGATAGTTTTTCTGAAACTATAATCATTCCTGTTAATTCAGTAATCTGAGCCACAAGCTCAATTATCTCATTTGTAATCTCAAATGGTGGACTATAACCATATTCTTTTTCCATATTTAAACTATCCTTTATCATTTTTTCTTTTTTCACAATATTTCTAATTTCTTCTATTATATACAACGGTAAATTTAATAACCATTCTTCTTTTTTATAATCATTCATTGATATTCTTACTGATATTTCAGGATTATATTTTTCTTTCATCAACAAAAATTACAACGAAAAAATGTTCTCTTCATACACTTTTTACAACGAAAAATGCAAACATATTGTAAAAATTACAACGATACTTCATTATTTTTAAATTTGCTAAAAGCCATACAAATCCTTTTTTTTCATTAAATATAAGCTTTAACAACTCTATTATGATAGAAAATATTTCTTATTTGAAAATTTTGTTTCCGCATAACTTATTTTTAAACCTTATCTGTATTATTATCAATCAATTCCAAATATTCATTTCCCCAATCGCATAAAGTTTTTAATACAGGCTCAATAGAACTGCCTATTTCAGTCAGAGAATATTCAACTTTTGGAGGAATTTCAGGATAAATAGTTCTTTTTATCATTTTTTTATCTTCAAGTTCTCTCAATTGCTCTGTCAAAGTTTTTGTAGTAATATTTCCCAGGTTTCTTTGCAATTCATTAAATCTGACCACTTTTTTAATATACAAATTCCATAAAATCCTTAATTTCCATTTCCCGCTGAGTATGTTTATTCCTAACTCCATTGGACAAGCGTTTGAAACTGCTTCTGTTTTTGACATATTTTTCCTTCCTTTAATAAAGTATCAAAAAAGATACTTTATATCAAAAATGTGCGTACTTGTATTGATTACAAGAGGTATGTTATACTTTATTATATCAAAAATAATAGAAAGATGAAAGGGTGAGAAGATATGATAATAGATAGTCATCAACATTTAATATTGCCAACAGAATTACAAATTGAACAAATGAATAAAGCAGGAGTAGACAAAGCAATACTTTTTACAACGACTCCACATCCTGAAAAAGCTAAAACATTGACTGAATTTAAAACTGAGATGTCAATTTTATTTAAAATTTTAGGAGGAGAAAATCCTCTTGAAAACAATAAAAAAAGATTTAAAAAGGATATTTCTGATTTAATGAAAGTGATAAATAATTATCCTGATAAATTTTATGGCTTTGGAACAGTTCCACTTGGATTATCCCTTGAAGAAACTCAAATCTGGATAAAACAATATATTATTGACAATGGATTAAAAGGCATTGGCGAATTTACACCTGGAAATGATGAACAAGTAAGCCAATTGGAAACAATTTTTAAAGCACTAAAACAATATGAAAACTTTCCCATATGGGTTCACACTTTTAATCCAGTCACTCTAAACGGTATAAAAATTCTTGAAAATCTCACAAAAAAATATTCCAAAACACCAGTAATTTTTGGACATATGGGAGGTTATAACTGGATGGAAGTAACAAATTTTGTAAAAAATACACCAAATGCCTACATTGATTTATCCGCCGCTTTTTCTACACTCGCATTAAAAATGATAATAACAGAAGTTCCTGACAAATGTCTATTTAGTTCTGATGCTCCTTACGGTGATTCATTTTTAAATAAACAAGTAATGGAATATTTAAGTCCATCTAAAAAAATATCAGATAAAATACTTGGAGAGAATATCATAAAATTATTGGGATTGAAATAAATATGTTTTTTTTTAACAGGGGTATTCTTACCATACCCCTATTTATCTTCAAAATTTTTCTGCACTGCCCAAAAATTCACTTCTGATTAAAATAAAAAGTTTTTTAAAATTTAAATAAGAATATAAAGATTAATTTAAAAAAATTTACTCTATTCCAAAAATCTCAAAATCATTCCCAATAAACTTACTCCACCTCAAAAATCGCCATATACGGCAAATGATCCGACAATTTAGTCCAATCCCTTGAATCATCGTTAATATAAAAACTCTTTTTTACTTTGTAATCTGTCCCCTTTTTTGCCATCACATAATCAATTCTAGGCGTTTCAAGATCCCTATTTTCTGAGTTTTTCTTATTTTCCAAATCTCTACCTTGAAAATAGCTGTCATTCCAATCTTTCCTAATTTTCGCATAATATTCTGTCGTCGGTAAAAGATTAAAATCTCCACACAAAAACTTCACATCGCCCTTAAATCCCTCGATTGTAGCAAATAAATCAGCCAACTCCTCATTTTTATTGTCCAAACTGTTATCAAGATGTGTATTCACAACTAAAATTTTCTTTTTAAATTTTGAAGTATTCAATCTAGCTGCCAAAACTTGCCTTTTTTCTTTACTTTTACCAGGTAGCTGATGAATATAAATATTTTTCACATCATACTTTGAAATAAACGCAATTCCAAACTCACCTTTATCAAAATCCATCGTTTTCTGAAAATAATAATAATGATAACCCAATTCCTGTGCCATTTCCTGTAAAACATCCCGAAATTTACTTCTTTTTGTATTTCTATCAACTTCCTGAAGTCCGATAAAATCTGGATTATACTTTTTTAAGCTCCGAGCAAGTTCCCTTCCATTGGTAAGCCTTGCTCCAAAAATATTGTATGTTATAATTCTAAATTCCATTTTTGTTTCCTATCTTTTTTATTTTATCTGTATAAAAAATTAATTTTTCCTTGATTAAAATCATTTATTTATAACTTTGATTTTTATCTTTTCCATTTCCATTTGGAAGCACTTCAAATGTATTATAATCTGCACCTTCTAAAATTTTTCCCTTAAAATAAATATTTTTATCATCCTTTATAAACCATTTATTCAAAACTTCTACTTTATCTTTATTAATTCCTTTTACTTCATGAATAAAATAGTATGAATCAAAACAGTTTGACATTGTACTGCTTATATAATATACATTGTATTTATCTTTTCCATATAATATTCCATTTGGCAAAAATTCAAATGTTTCAGGATTTTTAATTTTTCCCAATAATGGAGAAGGATCTATTACTTCATTCCCGCAATAAACATGATTTTTATCCTTTGCATAATCTTCATTTAAAACTTTAAAACTCATAATATCAGCATTTTCTATTTTTTTATCCTGATAATAAATTTTATTCTCATTTTTCCAATAATTCTGCCCTAATTTTTCAAAATTTTTAATTTTTACATCTTTTATTTTTTCACCCATATAATAAACATTCTTATCATCTTTTAAAAGAGAAAATCCTATCAACTCAGCAGTTTTCGGATTTGCTCCCTCCAAAATTTCATTTCCATAATAAACCTTTCCTTTGTCTATCGAATAATAATCTCCTAAAATTTGAATAACATCTCCAAATCCCACATTTGCCAAAACTAGAAATAACAATACTTTTAAGATATTTTTCTTCACATATTCTCCTTTCGATTCAAATTCAATTTTATAAATTTCTTTTCAAACAAAAATTACAATTTTATTTTATTTTTATAAATAATTAATTTCTGTTATTTAAAACCATTTCCATTCATCTTTAGTCAAATATTCATAACTTCGATTTTTATCTTTTCCTTCTCCATTTGGAAGCACTTCAAATGTATTATAATCTACACCTTCTAAAATTTCTCCCTTAAAATAAATATTTTTATCATCTTTTATAAACCAATCATTCAAAACTTCTACTTTATCTTTATTAATTCCTTCTACTTCATAAATAGAATAGTATGTATCAAAACAGTTTATCATTTTATTTTCAATATAATACACATTATATTTATCTTTTCCATACAATGTAGCGTTTATTATTCCATTTGGCAAAAATTCAAATGTTTCAGGATCTTTAATTTTTCCAGATAATGAAGAATCTATTGCTTCACTTCCTCTATAAATATGATTTTTATCCTTTGCATAATCTTTATTTAAAACTTTAAAACTCATAATATCAGCATTTTCTATTTTTTCATCCCGATAATAAATTTTATTATCATTTTTCCAATAATTTTTACCTAATTTTTCAAAATTTTTAATTTTTACATCTTTTATTTTTTCACCCATATAATAAACATTCTTATCATCTTTTAAAAGAGAAAATCCTATCAACTCAGCAGTTTTCGGATTTGCTCCCTCCAAAATTTCATTTCCATAATAAACCTTTCCTTTGTCTATCGAATAATAATCTCCTAAAATTTGAATAACATCTCCAAATCCCACATTTGCCAAAACTAGAAATAACAATACTTTTAAGATATTTTTCTTCACATATTCTCCTTTCGATTCAAATTCAATTTTATAAATTTCTTTTCAAACAAAAATTACAATAAAAATATTTCACTCCCAAACATCATCTTTCATATCCGCTTTCCTCATCCCAGAAACAAACCTATTCCCTTCCACAAAAAATCGCAATTTTTTCTCAGTCCAAACACCTTTATTCGGAACTCCAATTCTCGCAGAAGTACTTATTTTCTTAGGAATTTTAGCATTTTCAAAATCAAGATACAAATATTTTTCATTTATTTTAGAAATGTCATATTTAATTCCAAAATTTTCATTTTCTAATTTTTCAGAAAAATTTTCAATTTCAGACATATTTTTCTCAACAATCTGAATTTCCGTCTTATAAAATCTATCGTCAATCCCAAATGCCTTTGTAAATTTTCCTGGTCCATTACTTACTAAAATTCCACTTTTTCCACGATTTTCTTCCATTCTTTTGACATTCAAAATTGGCTCTATTGCTCTAATTAATACACTTTGCGGATTTTCTTTTTCACAAGTCACAATATTTAGCATTTTATGAGAGTGTATCGAGTGAATATAAACAGTTCCAGCCTTTTCAAATAACGCTTCTACTTTTGGAGTCCGTTTTTTCCCGTAACCGTGAGCCGCTCTGTCAAATTCACCCAAATACGCCTCTGTTTCAACAATATATCCAGCAAATATCTCATTTTCATTTCTTGAAATCAAAATTTTCCCAAGTAACTCCTTTGCTACCGTAATCGTGTCTTTCTTGTAAAATTTCTCTATTTCTTCAAAAGTCATTTTTTTCTTCCTTTTTCTACATTTTCATACTATTTCCCATTAGGTATAAATTCTATTTAATGAGAGATCAAATTTCCTTAGCAAAAATAAATAAAATATTTTCCTATTTTTCAAATAATATTTAGTATAAAATTTTTGTATGAAATTCTTATATTTTCAAATTTTTAATCAACATATTTTTTCAACTGGCTTTTATGGATAAAACCTCGATATTCCTTTGCTTTTGAGAATTTATTACTTTCATCAGGATACTCAACATCAAAAACATAATACCAGTCGCCAGATTTTGTAATATATTTCAAAACAGTTCCATTATTCATTTTTGAAACAATTTTTGATTCTTTTGTCGGTTTTTCACGCAAATTCGCATATCCGTCCTTTGAACTCACTTCATATTTTTTCAAATCAAAAGGTTCATTAGGATCTGAAAACTCTTCTTCAAAATCCTTCGATTTTTTTGTTTTTATTTCAGTAATTTTCGATTTCGCACCATCAACTCTCTTTAATTCTGTAGCATAAGCATAAACAGTCGTAAAATCACATTCTGTATATGGCAAAACCTTTTTTATCTTAACTGTTGCTGGAACTTCAAATTTCCCTTTACGAATTTTTTGCATTTTTTGATATTCTTCTGGAAAATTTTTCTTCAATGTTTCAGTAATAATTTTCTCTTCCTTAGCCGCTTCTTTTTCATAATTTTTATTATCCTCGTATATTTCTGGATTATTGTAGTCAAAATTTCTAAGCCTCAAAACTAGCGGTTTCCCATTCACAATATCTTTATTCTCAGGATAAAATAGAATTTCACCATACCCAGTACCCGAGCAAGGCACCTCTGGATTACTTTTATCCCAATCCATCTTAAAAATTCCTCTTAAATTCAAAATTACACCGTTATCAGTCAATAAAATTTCTTGAGCATTCGTATTTTCCCCAAAACTAATTACAGAAATCAATAGTAAAAATACAAAAAATAAATAATTTTTAAATTTCATCTTTCTCACCTTTTTTTAGAAAATTTATTATTTATAAAAATTATAATTTTTTGACAAGGGGTATTGGACCCTTGCTATCATAATTTTTTTATTCAAAGAAAAAAATATTTTTTCAAAATTTAATATCCAGAACTTTTGTTTTCAGCCCCAGTTACAATCGCAATTCCAGAACTCGTTCCCAATCTTTCGGCACCCAATTCAATATATTTTTTCGCAGTCTCAAAGTCTCTCACTCCACCGCTTGCCTTAACCTTAGCCTTATCTCCAACTGTTTTTTTCATAAGTACCACATCTTCAAATGTAGCCCCTTCTGTTCCGAAACCTGTCGAAGTTTTTACAAAATTAGCATTCGCATTAACAGCCAATTCACACGCCTTCACTTTTTCCTCATCAGTCAAATAGCAAGTTTCAATAATCACTTTCAAGATATTTTTTCCAATCGCTTCTTTAATTCTTCTAATTTCATTTTCCACCAAATCGTAGTCCTTATCTTTCAATGCTCCAACATTAATAACCATGTCAATTTCTGAAGCACCATCTTCAATCGCCTTTTTCGCCTCGAATACCTTTACATCAGTCGCCATAGCCCCCAAAGGAAACCCAACTACTGCTGCAACCTTTACATCACTATCCTTAACTTGACTAAAAGCATACTCAACATTTGCCCCATTCACGCAAACTGAATAAAATCCATATTCTTTTGCTTCATCGCATAATTTTTTTATATCTTCTCTCGTAACACTCGCCTTCAAAATTGTGTGATCAATAAATTTGCTTATGTTCATTATTATCATTCCTTTCCTTAATTTGTTATTTATTTTTTTGTTGTACTATAAGTATACCTACTTTTTCCCCTTTTAGCAACACTATTTTATATAACAAAAAATACTGAAAAATATTATTTTTAACCGATACTGTTCTTTACAACTATTCAATTTTTGCAGTTAGCTTATTTTATTAAAAATTCTATCAAATTTACATGCTTTATCCCATTTCTTGACATATCAAATTCATCCATCGACAGCACATATTTTGGATAATTGTCTTTAATATTTTCTAAAACTGAAAATTCTCTTTCTTTTGTATCTTCTGAGGCTAATAAATAACTTACTTGAATATATATTGTTTCATCATTTCTTTTACAGATAAAATCTATTTCAAGATTATCTACCTTTCCAATTTTTAGATTATATCCTCTTCTCAGCATTTCAAAATACACAATATTTTCCAGTACTTGATTTATATTTTTCTGATTATTTTCCATTATAGCTTCTCTTATCCCATGATCAGCTATGTAATATTTTTCATTCACATTCAATATCTTTTTTCCTAATAAATCATTTCTAGCAACCCGGTAAACTAAAAATGCCTCTTCACATGCTTTTATATAGTTTAGTATTGTCTCTGTTGCAACTTTTCTATTCTCGCTTTTAAAAAATTTAGAAATTGATGTTGCTGAAAATGTATTTCCAATATTCATAATAACATAATTTATTATTCTTTCAAGTAAATCTGTATCTCTAATATTATTTCTCTGGGTAATATCCTTCAATATAATGGAAGCATATAAGTCTTGTCAATATTGCATACTTGCTTCATAATTGTAATCCAAATTATGAAGAAACGGCATTCCTCCAAATTTTACATAGTCTTGAAATGCTTCTTTTACTTTTATTTCTTGATTTTTCTCCTGTATAATTTCAAAAAACTCTTTAAATGAAAACGGATACACAACAAACTCAATATATCTCCCAGCCAGATATGTTGAAAGCTCTCCTGAAAGCAGCTTAGCATTTGAACCTGTAATATAAATATCAAATCTAAACTCTTCATCCACCCTCAAAGAGTTCACACATCTTTCCCATTCTTTCACTTCTTGAATCTCATCTAAAAAAATATAGTAGCTCTTATATTTATCATCAACCTTATTTAAAATAAAATCATACAATCTCTCATAATTTTTTAGATTTCTATATTTCAAATTTTCAAAATTAATATAAATAAACTGTTTTTCATTTATTCCTATATTTTTTAATTCTTCCATTAAAAGTTTTAACATTACTGATTTTCCACTTCTCCTTATTCCTGTCAAAACCTTTATCACATCTTTATCAATAAAAGGTACTATTTGTTTTATATACTCATCTCTTTTTAACATCTTATCACCTCTTTTCAATTATAACTTACAAAAAACTAAAAATCAATATTTTCATCAGTTATAACTTATAAAAATATATTTTTCTGCAATTTTATAAGTTATAACTTAGCAAATAAATACAAAAATTTAAAAAGATTAGCCTTCATTTTTCATAAAAACTAATCTTTACTTATTTCATAAAATTCATAACGTGTCCATATACTAATAATATTTATCCTTTTTTCTTCCTCAATAACTTCATAAACAAGCCTATGTTGCTTATTAATTCTTCTTGAATAATATCCCTTCAAATCTTTAGTTAGAATCTCGTAAGATGGTGGAGTTTGAAAAGGATTTTTCTTTATAAGATTTATCAATTTATCTACATTATTTTTTAATGCTGGAAATTGTTTTATTTTCTCCTTATCTTTATTAGCTTTCTTTAAAATATAAATCTTATATTCTTCTACCATTCAAAAACCTCATAATCTTCATCAGTAGCATTCTTTGCAGCTTCAATCTTTTCTTTCATATTTGGATCTGACAGCAAATATAAAGTTTCTAGTAAACCGTTATATTCAGCTTCACTAATGATAATTGCATTTCCTTTTTTTGTATTCACATTAATAACATCATTATAGTCAATCGCTGATTCTAAATAAGAAAATAAATTTTTTCTCAAATTAGTTGCATTTGTATTTGTCACAAAAATCACTCCTTTCACCTATGTACATAATACAGTACACAAATAAAAAAGTCAAGATTTTTTTCATATTATAAAACCTTATCTTTCATATACTTCCATAAAATCAACATTAAAATCATCATTATTACAAAAATTATGACTAGTGCCAAGAAACCCGTATCTTGAAGAGGTAACTTCACATTCATTCCATAAAATCCAAAAATCATATTTGGAACTGTGATTAATATTGTTGCTGCAGCCAAAATTTTCATTGTAATATTCATATTATTTCCAATATATGAAGAATATGTTTCCCTTGTTGTTTTACAGATTTCACAGTATGAAGACGATAAATCAAGTGTAAAATTTATTTCTTGTAAAATTCTTGTCATGTATTCTTCATATTGCTCAAATTGTTCATCTTCTTTTAAATTCTCAACGACATAATCCAAATTTCTCATTGCAATATTGTAAACATAAAAACCTTGCTCCACTTCCGATAATGAAATCAATTTCTCATTACTTTGCTGCTCTCTCAAAACTGTTTCAATCTTATCATGCTCCCCAATCAAAATTCTCACATGCTTATAAAGACTTTGGGAAATTTTATGAAGCATATTTAGAAAAAAACGATTTTCCTCAAGAATTTCATCCCTTAATTCAATGTATTTCTCAACAAAATCATAAAAATCTTCATAATAATCATCGTCCAAAATAACAATTTTGTCTTTCTTCAAACAAATCACAATCGGATTAATCTCGTAAGATGTAACTTCTTTATCTCTCATAGGTTTCTTCACAGTCGGATAATACAATTTATAGATTTCCCAGTCTGATTTTGAAATTCTCGGTGTAAAAACTTCCTCATCAATGACATTTTTTATCTTTTCTTCAGCCATCTCCAATCTTTCAGACACAATTCTATAATCTTCATCTTTCAAATTATATACATACGAAATTGTTTTCCCACTTTTTGTATCTATTCTTTTTATCATAACAACCTTCCTCAATCACTCTTAAAATTTTTACTTTAATGAATAAATTATATCAAAAAATGGGGTCTATTTCAATTTTTCAAAATATTTTTTAATCTCCAAATGACTTTTTTATTCTATAAACTTTCAAGCCAATTTACAAATTCTAAAAATACCTCTATCTCTGTTATTTGTTGCAAATATCTCAAGTCAATATATTTTCCAGATTTTTTATGATAAAAAAACTCAATGTCCCAAAATTCTGTTTCAATAAATCCTAATTTTGGATCATATTTAAAATATGAAAATTTATCAAAGTTTTTCCTGAAGTATTTTAATTTTGCATAACATAATTGATATTTTCTAAAAATAACTTCTAATATCGTATTCTTCAAGATAAAATTATGCGAAAAATAGACTCTTTCTGGAACGTTATTTTTAGTCGTCATCCATTGCCTTTTATCATTTAATTTTAATTTATATTTGTTTATATAATTTATTTTATCTTCTGACAACTCATTTTTTAACTTTTCTTCCAAAATCATTAATTTTTTATCGTCCAATTTTTATTTCTCCTTTTTATATTTTTCCAATTTAAAAATAGCACAATTCCTCCCATATTTTCAATTCTGAGTTTCCTTGTGCTATTTTGTGAACTACTCACGACTAAAAGTCGAGAGCTTCATAAGATAACTGAAAAAGTAAGTTATCTTCTAAGAAGTTTGATTTTAAAATCCTTATTCTTTTTGGCTAGTCCACAATAGCCACTACTAGATAAGACATTATGTCTACACTGCTACTTTTTATCTGTATATTATATTTTAAATCCAAATATATTAGTAATATTGCAAATTTTAAAGCAACATTTTCAATGTTGGTGTTATTCATCTCATGGCTAAAGCAACAAGTGTTCTAACACACTTAATAAAATTTACTATTTATAAAGTTTCCTATCTTCCAACAGTAGTTCCACCATCAATTGACAAGCATTCACTTGTGATTTCCTTTGCAAAATCAGAAGCTAAAAAAGCAGTTGCGTATGCTATGTCTTTTCCACTTTGAGCATGACCTAAAGGTATCAGTGATTCTACGGATTTTTTCCACAATTCTTCACGAACTTCTGGTGATACTTCTTCTTTATTGTTAGGATCCCAGTTATGTGACATTCCATCTAGTATTTCTTCCCACATTGATGTACGGATAATTCCTGGCAAAATACCATTTACACGAACATTATATGGTGCTCCTCTTCTTGCTGCACTTTGTACCAATGAAGTAACTCCTGCTTTTGAAGCACAGTAAATTTGCAACATATCCATTCCTTCTCTACCAGCAATTGATGAAACTAATATTATATTTCCAGATTTTTGTTTCATCATAGTTCCCAAAGAATGTTTTAAAACTAAAGCAGATCCTACGACATTAATATTTAATATTCTTTGCATTTCTTTTGCATTTGTATAAAGTAAATCTTGTATAGAAATTACTCCAGCCGCATTCACCACTACATCTAGTTTCCCATTTCCTAATGTCTTTGCATCTTCTACCATTTTTTGAACTTCTTCTTCATTTGAAACATCACATTTTGTGAAATCTGCTTTTACTCCAAAATTTTTAAGCTCAGCAACTGTTTTTTCAGCTTCTTCTGTATTGAAGTCACCAATATGAACATTTGCTCCACAAGATGCAAAAAGTAATGCCATATCTTTTCCCAAACCTTTTGCTGCTCCTGTCACTAAAACTGTCTTTCCTGTAAAATCAATAGTCATTCCCATTTTAATCATCTCCATATTTTTTATTGTTTTAATATTTTTTGCTATTTATCACTTCCTTATTAGTTTACCACATAATTTATTTTAGTCAATATTTTTAAAACTATTTTGATAATCAAAGTTATTTATTTCTATTTAATTTAAAATATTTCTTGAAAACGTGGCTTAAAATATGTTATCATTTTAAATATATATATATTTTTAAAAAATAAAAATTATTATAATAAATAAATTTAGGAGGAAAAAATAAAATGGTTATAAAACCTAGATTAAAAGGTGGTTTAGCACTTACAAATCATCCAATTGGAGCAAAGGAATTTGTAAAAAGACAAATTGATTACGTAAAATCACAAGATAAGTATGAAGGTCCAAAAAAAGTACTAATTATTGGTTCTTCTTCTGGATATGGACTTGCGACAAGAATTTCCCTTGCTTTTGGTGCTGGAGCCGAAACTATTGGAGTGGCATTTGAAAAAGGTATCGAAGGGAAAAGAACTGGATCTGCTGGATGGTGGAACACAATTGCATTTGATGAAGCTGCTGAAAAAGAAGGACTAAAATATAAAAATTTCATCGGTGATGCTTTTTCTTTTGAAATGAAAGATGATGTAATAAAATTCATCAAAGAAGAATTTGGTGGAAAAATTGACTTGTTAATTTATAGTTTAGCAAGTGGAGTTAGAACTGATCCTATTGATGGCGTAACTTACCGTTCAGCATTAAAATCTACTACAAAAGAAATTACAGGACCAACTATCAATTTTGAAAAGGAAACTATGGAAGAAACAACAATGGGTGTTGCAACTCCTGAAGAAATTAAAAGTACTATAAAAGTTATGGGTGGAGAAGACTGGAAATTATGGATTGAAGCACTTGATAAAGGTGGCGTTCTTTCTGAAGGCTTTAAAACAGTCGCTTACTCATATTTAGGTCCAAAAGTAACTTATGGAATTTATAAAGAAGGTACAATTGGAGCAGCAAAAAGAGATCTAGAACATATTTCTGATATTTTAAATGACTTTTTAAAAGAAAGACATAATGGTGAAGCTTACGTTTCATTAAGTAAAGCATTAATGACAAAAGCAAGTGCAGTTATCCCTATTTTCCCATTATACGCAGCATTACTTTATAAAGTAATGAAAGAAAAAGGTATTCATGAAGGTACAATCCAACAAAAACATAGATTATTAACTCAAATGGTTTATGGAAATCATCCAGTAATTGACGAAGAAAGAAGATTACGTCCAGATAACTGGGAAATGCGTGAAGACGTTCAAGCTGAAGTAGAAGCACTTTGGGATAAAGTTACTCCAGAAAACTTTAAAGAAATAAGTGACTATGCTGGAGCAAGAGAAGAATTTATGCAATTAAACGGATTTGACTTTGACAACGTAGATTACGATGCTGATCTTGATTTAGAAGAATTGGCAAAATTAAGACCTTAATTTTAAAGATTTACAAAAATAAAACTTATAAAATAAAAAAATAGACTATCTTGATTTAGAATAAAAATTATTCTTTTGATAGTCTTTTTTATTTTTGTTAAATCTCCACTACAACTTCACTTTTTAAATCGAATTCCATCCCCAAAAACCTTTTCCAGCTTTCCAAAACTTTTTTATACTCCTTAAACTTACAGCTCCACAGCGGATATTCCTCACAAATCCCAAAAATCGTATGCTCAAATTCTACTCTATTTTTATTAATTTTATGCTGAAAAGCCTGTCCATCCCAAGTAGTTTCCTGCAATTTCCCATTTTCAACTTGTTCTAATTGGGGCAACAGAATATTAATTATTTCTGTATCTGGGAAATCTTCCATTATTCCAGTTATTAAATATTTGGTATATTCTTTTTTCTTTTTTTCTAAAGAAACATTTTTTTTCTTATTTTTGGCTATTTCCCTTTCAGAAAATTTTACTTCTGGAAATGCAGTCAGCCCAAAATCTTCATCATCATAATATCCAAATTTTATAATCATTATGCCTTTCCTTTCTTTAATCTAATTTTTAACGATTTTCATAAACAGGATAAGCAGTTATTCTAGGACTTTTATAGCCACGAATTAAAACTCCGCTTTTGCTGATTCCTTGCCACATATTGCTATCTCTGCCCTTTAAATCTTTTCTATTTTCCCAGGCTGAATTTATTTCATCAATTATTCTAGCTTCATCCCAATTTTCTGGAAACATTGTATTTACTCCACCATTAGATGTTTTCGCTTGCCAAGTTCCATCTTTTTTCTTTACTTCAATGCTTGCCCGATATACTCCATTTTTAGCTGGACTTCCAATCTTTTTTACAATTCTGACATCTCCACGTAAAAGCGAGTGTCCTCCCGTAACTTTTCCTTGAGAATTTTCATCTCCGCCAATTACATGTTCATAATCAATTTTATATTTTTTATTTTCTAATTTTTTACCATTTAGATATTGTTTTTCATTACTGTTTCTTTTATCGTTATTTTTTTTGCTTTCCCATTTAGCAAATTTATTACTTTTTTCATTTTGTGTAACAAATCCTTTTGAAAAATTATTTTTTGTTTTATTACTATTTCTTCCAAAATACATTTTTCCAAGTCCAAATAGGACAACAACAAGCAGTAGCAATATTTTTGTTAGTCTATTTTTATTCATTTTACAAACTTCTCCTTTTCATATTTTACTTTGAGCATATTATATCAAAGTTATATTTTAAAATCAATAGAATGAACTTTATTTTAATATTTTACAAAAAATTTTTTTAGTGATATAATGTTAACATACTTTTAAAACATATTTTAACTTTAAGAAAATAAATTGATAAGTTTTAAAATAAAAATACTTAAATAAATTATGGAGGTTTTTATGAGAAGTTTATCTGGTATTCAACCCAGCGGGATTTTACATATTGGAAACTATTTTGGAGCAATCAAGCAATTTGTAGAATTGCAAGATGAATATGAAGGATTTTATTTTTTGGCAAATTATCATGCCCTGACATCTTCACCAAAAGGAGAAGATTTAAAATCTAATACAATAAACGTGATTTTGGATTATTTAGCTTTGGGGTTAAATCCTAAAAAATCAACATTATTTTTACAGTCAGATGTGCCTGAACATGCAGAATTATCTTGGATTTTATCAAATATTTCTCCGATGGGGCTATTGGAAAGAGCTCATTCATATAAAGACAAGGTTGCAAAAGGAATTAAGCCAAATGTAGGACTGTTTACTTATCCGATACTTATGGCAGCTGACATTTTAATGTATTCTCCAGATATTGTGCCTGTTGGAAAGGATCAAAAACAACATTTGGAAATGACTCGTGATATTGCAACTAAATTTAATGAAACTTATAACAAGGAAATCTTCAAATTGCCAAAAGAAAAAATTGTTGAAAATGTGGCAACTGTGCCAGGAACAGATGGTGACAAGATGAGTAAATCTTATGGAAATGTAATAAATATGTTTGGTTCAAAAAAAGCATTAAAAAAACAAATTATGAACATTGTAACAGATTCAACACCTTTAGAAGAACCAAAAGATCCTGATAACAATATTACAAAATTATATGCCCTTTTTGCAACAGAAGCAGAAGTAGAGGCATTGAAAGAAAAATTCAGAGCAGGAAATTTTGGATACGGACATGCTAAAAATGAATTATTTGATAAATTTATGGACTATTTTTCTCCATTCCAGAAAAAACGTGAAGAGCTAGAAAATAATATGGATTATGTTTATGAAATTTTACATAAAGGTGCAATTAAAGCTAGAAGTATTGCTACTGCCAAGATGGATGAAGTTAGAGATGTAGTTGGACTTTTGAAGAAAAATTATTAAAAAATTCTTGACAATATATGTTATATCATATAAAATGTAAAAGGGAGGGGAAAATATGAGTAAATTTATTGTAGAATTTTTTGAAAAAGGAAATGGAACTTGTCCAGTAAAAGAATTTATTGTTTCACAAGATTTAAAAATGAAGACAAGGCTAGTTCGTATGATAAAGTTACTAGAATTAGAAGGTAACAATGTCAGAGAACCGTACTCTAAATCTCTAGGAGACGGAATTTATGAAATAAGGGTACAACAAGGAAGTAATATAGCAAGAATTCTATATTTTTTTGTAATAAACAGAAAGATTATTTTAACCAATGGATTTATAAAAAAATCTCAAAAAACATCTAAACTAGAGATAAATAAAGCCAAAAAGTTTCGGTTTGAATATTTTAAAAGGAGTGACAAATATGAGTAAATATTTTAAAGATTTTTTAAACGAACAATTAAAAGATGAAGAGTTTAGAAAAGAATATGAAAGTCTTGAAGCAGAATTTCAAATTATAAAAGAAATTATTGAAGCAAGAAAAGATAAAAATATCACACAAAAGGAATTGTCAGACTTAACTGGGATAACGCAAGGAGATATAAGCAAAATAGAAAACGGAAATGCCAATCCTTCACTAAAAACATTAAAAAAATTGGCTGCTGCATTTGGTAAAAAATTAGTAATTTCATTTGAATAACAAATAAAAAAGACACGCTCAGGTGTCTTTTTTTTGAACTTTACTAACCCCCATTTGAATAACGAATACACTATAAATCTTTTTATTAGATTAAATCTAATATTTTCTCTTAAATAATTAAAATAAATATTCGCTTTTTAAATAGGGAATAATATAAATTTAAAACTTCTGTATATACTAATTTTTTATAAGACTTGCATTAATTATAGCATACAAATTTTTGGCATCTTTTTCAAATTTTACACTATATTTATAACCTTTTTCAGTTTTTTCTATATTTTTAGGCAATTTGTTAAATTCAAGTCCATTTTCTGCATTAATTAGAGTAATTTTTAAATTTTTTATATTTTTTGAAGGTTTATTTTGAAAAACTACATTTATATCAAGATTAATTGCTTTATTTTTTTCAGCTAATATTTTGTTTTTTTCGGCTTCAGATATGTCTGTAACTTTTGAAGAAATTTTTACAATTTCAGGCTTTTCTGGAGCTGCTCCTTCGCTATTTGTAAGTATTAATATTTTATCATTTTGTCTAATTTTGTTAGATATTTCAAATACGATTTTTTCAAAATTCTTAATATCTTTAACTTTAATATTTTGGGCTTTCAGATCGAGTGTATTTCCAGTTATTACATCAACAGGTTCAGGCTTATTGTCTTTTATATTTATATTACGGCTTCCTCTTCCTCCGAATAATATACTTTCTTTTCCAAACAATACAGAATTACTCTCTATTACGATTTTATTATTTATGACAGAACCTCTGTGGCTGTAACCACCATAAACATTACCACCAATTTTCGAGTCGCCTTTTATTATTATTTCATTATCACTTACTACTGAATTTTGTCCAGCACCACCGTAGACACTTCCACCTCTTACTGCTTTCACTCCATCTTTTTCCCAAAATCCATTTGTTGCCAAAACACCACCATTAATAATTACCTTGTTATTTTTTATTTCAGGAAATTTATTGTTGTTGTCTTCTACTGCTCCAAAAACACGTTCAAGAGGTTTTCCACCTGAATTAATATAAACAGTATTTCCTTCAAAACTTGAAGAAATACCAAATGAATTTTCCAATTTTACAAATCCTAATGCTTGAGTAGCTTTATTATCTTTCGGATATGTTACTGTTTCCTTTGCAGCAAGACTCATACTTAACATTGCAATTCCCGCTAAAATAATTAATCCCTTTTTTAATTGACTTCTCATTTTCATAATGTCCTCCTAGAAATAAATTATTTTCAAAATTAAATTTTGAATAATTTTATGTATATTTTACTCCTAATTAGTTTGATTGTCAATTATTAAGTTAATAAAAGTATAATTTTCTTCATTTTTATATTCTTCTATTATTATATTTTAAACAATTATAAAATTAAATAGATATGTTCAATAACCTAAGTTTTTTTATCTATACAAGGGGTCAAGACCCCTTGCTTCAAGATATTTATTTTATTAAATTCTAAGTTTGTATAGTTATCGAACAGGTCTAATATATAAATAAACTTACCTACTAATAGTTGGTTTTCCTTCTGCCATCAGAATATTATTTAATAAATCAAATTCACCTTGCGAGAAATTTCTTTCACTTACTTCGTTATATTCTCCCCGATACCATGTTTTTCTGCTAAAATAGCTAGAATATTTAGGAGTCTGAAATATACGATTATATTTGGCATATATCGTATTTCTTAATAAAGCTAATTCTTCTGAACTAAAATTTGTTCTCAAAAAATCTACTGATGGTAAATTTGATGCTAAATAATTAATATTCTCTAAATCTGTCATATTTTGTGAGGGTTGTTCACTAAATCCTGAAAAATCTTTACTAGCTAAATTAATATCAGAAATATCTTGTGAATTTGTATTAGTTTGATTATCATCTTTCAGATGTATTTCGTTATTATTTTCTTTTGTATTATTCTGTTCTATAACTTGTTTTTGAGAGCTACCAGGAATTGTATGTTTGATAGCCACTGTATTATTATTTTTATTATTCATTTTAAAAAACATATAACCTGCTAAGCATGCAATTAATATGTAAAGAAGAGGTAATAAAGCTTTTGAATTTTTATTTGAAGAATTTTTTGTCTGCGTATTTCTATAAAAATCATAATTTCCAGGGCCATTTGTCTGAGCATTATCGTAAAAATTATAATTTCCAGGGTCATTTGTTTGGGCATTATCGTAAAAATTATAATTTCCAGGGTCATTTGTTTGGGCATTATCGTAAA
>NZ_DBHIXN010000007.1:0-63226 GCF_057270615.1 Leptotrichia sp. | reverse complement strand
GCCTAAAAGAATAAGGGTAGTGTAAAGCTATCAAACTTCTTAGAAAATTTTTAAAGATTTTAGAACCCTGCGACTTTAGTCGTGGGAGGTTCAGAGTTTTGGAGATTCTATGTTTATTTATTAAATTTTATTTAACTTGAGATCAAAAACCTTTTGTCAAGGAGTATTTTAATGAAAAGTGATGATTTTAGATGTAAAAATTGTGGCGGAATGATGCGGTTTGATCCGAAATCTGGGAATCTGAAATGTGAAAATTGTGAAACAGAAGAAGAGTTGCCAAAAGTTTTTACGCATAAAAGACACGATATAAATGATTATGAAAAAAGGATAAAAAGTAAGATATCTGAAGAAAAAACAATTGTTCAATGCAGTTCCTGCGGAGCTATGGTTGAGATGGAACCGCTTGAAACTTCAAAAAAATGCCCTTATTGCGATACAAATATCGTGTTGAGCGAAAAGGCGGTATCTGTATTAGAACCTGATGGAATAAGACCTTTTATTGTGGATAGAAGAGAAATAGGGAATCTTTTTTCAAATTGGATAAAAAGAAGATGGTTTGCTCCGAATATTTTAAAAAATTTGTATCAAAGCGGGAAAATAACTGGAATATATCTTCCATACTGGTCTTTTGATAATAGTGCAGATAGTGAATATACTGCTCAGGGAGGGATTGACAGGACTGAAACTTATGAAGAGGATGGAAAGACTAGAACAAGAATAGTCACAGACTGGTATTATGTAAGTGGTGAAGTTGGAAATAAATTCAGAAATGTCATAATGAGAGCTTCCAGAACGTTAAATGACAGGCTTTTAAAAAGTCTTGGAGGATTTGATGTAGAAGATACGATAAATTTTGATTCGAGATATTTATCGGGGTATAATTCTGAGATTTTTAAAATTCCCATGAGGCAAGGCTATGAAGAGGCTAAAATAAAAATGGAAGATGAAATTTATAATACGATTTCTTCAGATGTGTTAAGAAGATATGACAGAGTACGAGATATAAGATATTCTGTCTATTGGAGCGATGAATATTACAGGCTTTTATTATTACCTGTATATTCAATGTCTTATTCGTTTAATGGAAAATCTTATCAAATTGTTATAAATGGGGAAAATGGGAAAATAGTTGGAGAATATCCAAAATCTGCTGTAAAAATAGCTATTGTAGCGATACTAGCTGTAATAGCATTGGGATTATTATTTTACTATATGAATAAATAAAAAAAATATATTGGAGGAGTTTAAAATGGCTGGTATTTTAGAAAGATTTAAAACAATAATGGCATCAAATATTAATGCGGTGCTGGATAAAATGGAAGATCCTGAAAAAATGATAGATCAGTATTTAAGGGATATGGAAAAAGATCTTGGGAGTGTAAAGGCTGAAACAGTTGCTGTTATGGCACAGGAAAGTGCAGTAAAAAGAAAAGTTTTAGAATGTGAAGATGAAATTAAAAAAATGGAAAGTTATGCGAAAAAAGCTCTTCAAGCTGGAAATGAAGCTGATGCAAGAATGTTTTTGGAAAAAAAGGAATCTATTAAAATAAAATTAGAATCGCTTGAAAAGGAAAAAATGGTTGCAGTTGAAAATTCTTTAAAAATGAGAGAAATGCACGATAAACTTACAGCGGATATACAAAAACTTAATGATAGAAGAAATGAAATAAAGGCAAAAATAAAAATGGCAAAATCTGCTCAAAAAATTAGTAAATTATCATCTTCTGCTGGCATAAGCGGAAAAATGGATGCCTTTAATTCTGTTGAAGAAAAGGCTAATAGAATGTTAGATGAAGCAAATGCAAGTATAGAACTTAATTCTCCAAAAAGGGATGAAGTTGATGATCTTATGAAGAAATATGATGATGCGGAATCTAAGGAAAATTCATCTGCGGTTGATGATGAGCTTGAAAGATTGAAAAAAGAAATGGGAATATAAAAAATAAAAATTGAAAGGAGAAATCTATAATGGGATTATTTGGAAATCAGCTTGCTAACGTTATAGAATGGGAGCAGTATGATGATGAGACTCTTTTTTGGAAATGGTCAAACAAAGAAATAAAAAAAGGATCAAAGTTAATTATAAGACCTGGGCAAGATGCAATTTTTCTTTCTAACGGAAAAATAGAAGGTGTTTTTGAAGATGAAGGAAGTTATGATGTCGCTTCACAAATAGTTCCTTTTTTGTCAACATTAAAAGGATTTAAGTTTGGATTTAATTCAGGAATGAGAGCCGAAGTGCTTTTTATCAATACAAAGGAAGTTACTGTAAAATGGGGAACTAAAAATGCTATTAATATTCCGGCACCAGGACTTCCAGGAGGGATGCCAATAAGAGCTTTTGGCGTAATGGCTTGTAAAGTTGACAACTATAATGTATTTATTGATAAAATTGCTGGAATTAAGCAGCAGTATAATATTGATGATGTAAAAGAAAGAGTAATTTCAATGCTGGATCAGCTTCTTATGAAATGGATAGCTAGAGAAGGAAAAGATATGTTTAACCTTCAGGTTAATTCTTATGAAATTGGAAATGGGATTAAAGAAGATATGGATTTTGAAATGAGAAAAATCGGACTTTGCATTCCAAGTTTCACTATTTCCAGCTTCAATTATCCAGAAGAAATAAAACGTATGCAGGAAAAGGCAGCAGGACAAAGTATGGTTGGAGATGTAAACAAGTATACTCAAATGGCAATGGCTGACTCTATGGAAAATGGAACAGGTGCAGGAAATATGGCTGGAAATGTCGCAGGTATGCAAATGGGAATGATGATGGGACAACAAATGACAAATCAAATGAATCAGCAAAATCAGGCTTTCAATAACAATCAGCAGCCATCAGAAAATAATCAGACTGCAGGGAATACCGCTGCACCAAAATTTTGTCCAGAATGCGGAACAAAGACAAATGGAAGTAAATTTTGTCCAGAATGTGGAAAAAAATTATTTTAAATTTCATAAATTTTTTGATTTCTACTTTTTAAACTAGAAATAGTATCAAATAGCACAAGAATATCTATGATTTAAATTGTGCTATTTTTTTATAAAAAATTAGTTTTATAGTATGAGCTAGAAATTATGTAAATTTAATAAAAAAGGACTTAAAGTACAAAACTTTAAATCCTGATAAGTTTTAAAACTAAAATTTAGTTAATAAATTTATTCAATTCCAAATGCTGATTTTATGGCATCATATTGCATAGTTCCACCTAAAACTTCTTGAATTGTTGAATTTTCAATTTTTATGTTATATGGAATGCTGTTTGCTTTGAAACCTTTCATTATTGAGTCATCTGCATCGTAGTAAACTGGGAAAGTAAATTTACTTTCTTTTACGTATTTTTTAGTTTGTGATAAATCTGTATTTCTTCTTGTAAATACAACTACTACGTTTACGTTATCTTTATTTTCTTCATAGAATTTTTGAACATCAGGCAATTCTGAACGGCAATATGGACACCATTCTGCTGCTAAAACTAATAATGTAGGTTTTCCATTGTTAAAGAGTCTTCTGCTGTTTGTATATTTTCCATTAAGATCTCTTAATTGAAAACTAGGAATTTTAGCTCCAGCTTCTACATTTACATCAAGTGCCTTTCCTTTTCCATACCCAATCATAAATACCATAAACATTGAAATAATAAGTAGTATTTTTTTCATCTTAAATCATTCTCCTTTTTCTAAAATTGATGTTAAATATATATGTTGTTTATAATTTTTGAGTAATAAATATTTAACACCTTTAGCTATTTAATTTAGTATAGCATATATTTTAAAATTTTTCAAAAATATATTATTTTTGTTTGACATTATGTATAAAAATTATTATAATTGTACTAAGGAAGTAAAATAGATTTGAAATAAAACTCAAAGAAATTTAGATAAAAAATTGTATAAAAAATCAATGTAAATACTAGAAATTAATGAAATGATTATAATTTTTTAGAGCGAGTTTTAAAATAATTTTAGTATAAATTTAGAGGAGGATTGAAAATATTATATGAAAAAAATAGGAATAATACTACTAGGATTAATAGTAATAGTATTTTTATCAATGGTATCAGGAAAAGTTGAAAAAAAATCATTAAGCGGAGTTTCCAAAGAACAGGAAATATTGGAAAGAAATAAAGATAAATACAGTAAGCATATACGTTTTTATAATAGAATCCTTAATATTGACAAAGGTCTTTTATATTATTTTGAAGATGCTGGGACAGACAAAAAATTTAAAACTATTCCGAATGAAGATATTACAGCTGACATTGCGATTGACAAAAATTTTATTGACAAATTGAAAGAGTTGAAAACTAGTAAAGAACGAAAAGATGAATTGGATAAAAAGGCGATAGCTATGCTTCCAATACTTGAAAAAATGATGCCAATTACTGATGAAATGAGAATATACTATAAGAATAAAGAGTATCTAAAAGATAATTATAAAAAAGCACAAATTTTGCATACACAATTACTTGCAACATTGGATAAATATAATCAAGTTACTAAAAATTATAAAAATTTATTTGAAAAAAAATCTGATGAAATAAAAAAATTAATGATGAAAGATTATGATAAACGAAAACAATTTATTACATATAATCAATTTATGTTTATTTCTGAAGGCGAAAAGGTTATAAAAGAAATACATGAACAAGAATTAGATGCAAGCGATTTTATTGTAAAAGGGAATGCTAAACAATTTAAAAAGATGGAAGATAAAATGGATAAGGCTCTTATAAAATTTGAAAAATCCTTAAAAAATACAAAACAGCTTGAAAGAGAAGGGTATATGCCTGGAGATCATAGTGAATTTGTTCAAAAAGCCAACAAATTTAACCAATCTGTAAACGTATTTATTCAAAGAATAGAGAAAAAGGAAAAAGCTTCACATTCTTCGGTAAGTGACAGCTTCTTTGCACAGACAGAAGAAGGAACGCCAGAAAATGTACTTGCAAACTTTAACGAAGTAGTAAAGGAACATAATAAATTATTGGCTAAAAAAACTAAAAAATAATATTTAAAATTAATTTAGAAAAGAAAGGTTTGAATTTTTCAAATTTTTCTTTTTTTATTTATTTTATATTTTATACTAAATCCCATTTAAATAACGAATAAATTATAAATCTTTTTAGTAGATTAAACTTGATATTTACTTTCAAATAATTGCTTTTTAAACGTGGAATAGTATTAAACTTAAAAAATGAATAGAAAATAAAAGGAAAAGTAGGAAATAGCATAAGAATTGAGAAAATTTTTAATAATAGATATGTTCGATAACCTAAGTTTTTTTATCTATACAAGGGGTCAAGACCCCTTGCTTCAAGATATTTATTTTATTAAATTCTAAGTTTGTATAGTTATCGAACAGGTCTAATGTAAAATTAAAAAATTTGTAAAGTAAATAAAAAAACTATTTTATCGAAATAAAATAGCTCTAAATATAATATGAGTGATATTTTTAAAGTGGTGCCGCTTGTCGGAGTCGAACCAACCACCTACTGATTACAAGTCAGTTGCTCTACCAGATGAGCTAAAGCGGCAAAACTAACAAAAGTATTATATCGAATTTTTTACTCAATGTCAAGGAAAATTTTAAAGAATTATGAAATAGGTGTCGAAATATAAGTAATACACTCAACTCTATTTAAAATTGAACTATTAAAACCTATATAAACTTAGAGTTTGAATAAAATAGTCATAACTTTTGAGTTCAGATTTAAATCAATTTTAATTATAAGTGTAATTTAACCAAAAAATGAAAATTATTTATTTGAATTTAAAGTGAAAAGTGCTATAATACTAAGTATAAAAAAATTAGAATTTTATATCTTTAATTGATAAATATTTTTTATTAATTTGATCTAAGATATAAAAGATAGGAGTAAGAAATGAGTGAAAAAAATTTAAAAATTTTAGGGTGGATTGGAACACTGCTTTCTGTAATAATGTATGTATCTTATGTTCCTCAAATTATGGGAAACTTGCATGGACATAAAACATTTTTTTTACAGCCTTTAGCAGCTACTGTTAACTGTGCAATATGGACAAGCTATGGACTTTTAAAAGAAAAAAAAGACTATCCATTATCGGCAGCAAATTTACCAGGAGTAGTTTTTGGATTTTTAGCAACAGTAACAGCATTTTAAATATAAAAAATAGCAAGAAATCTTTGGTTTTTGTATATAACTAAGATATATTGCTTTTTTTTTAAAAAAATCTTGAAATTAAACTAAAAAAATGCTATTATTAAATATGATATATTTATTAGAAAAACTATAGTTTTTTTAGATATATTATAACAGTTTTTAATTGTAAATTTTAGGAGATGAGTTGAGTTTATTTATTTTGAAAATAATTGGGATAGTGACAATGTTTTTGGATCATTATCATTATGTAATTGGTGGAAGCAAGATTTTAAATATCGTTGGAAGAATTGCGTTTCCGATATTTGCATTTACACTTAGTGAAGGGTATGTGCATACTCGAAATCTAAAAAATTATCTTTTTAGGTTATTTATTTTTGCTGTTAGTATCCAAATACCATCAATACTGTTTGGTTATGATTATCCAATGAATATTTTTTTTACATTATTTTTAGGACTTTTATCCATTTATATTTTTAATTCCAAAAAAATAAATATGATTTTGAAAATTATTTTAATTGGGTTTGTTTTATTTTTTTCACAAAAATTTAAATTGGATTATGGAATGTATGGAATTTTACTCATTATGAATTTTAATATTTTTAGAAATGACAAATTTAAAATTTTAATGAATTTTCTTGTATTAAATATTTTTAATGAAATATTTCCTAATATTTTCGATTTAGTTGATACTCAGTTTTTTTCAATAATTTCGTTAATATTTATTTTTATGTATAATGGAAAAAAAGGAAAAAGTATGAAGTACTTTTTTTATTTATTTTATCCAATACATTTTTTTATTTTAGAAGTTATAAAAATTCTTTTAGAAAAAATATAAAAGTATTTTTTTAAAATTTTGGAGAGAGAAATGACAAAAAAAGAAAGATTTAAAAAGGTGTTTCCAATATTAAAAGAAAAATTTGGAAATCCTAAGGCAGCTTTGGAATACGAAACACCTTATCAGCTGATGATAGCGGTGATTCTCTCAGCTCAATGTACTGATGCACGTGTGAACATTGTCACAAAGCAACTTTTTAAAGTAGTTAAAGAACCTAAAGATATAAGAAAAATGGACTTAAAAACATTGGAAGAATACATAAAATCGACGGGATTTTACAGGAATAAAGCTAAAAACATAAAATTAAATGCTGAAATGATGCTTGAAAAATATGATGACAAAATTCCGAAAGAATTGGAAAAGCTGGTAGAACTACCAGGTGTAGGTCGTAAAACTGCAAATGTTGTTCTTGGTGAACTTTGGAATATACGAGAAGGAATCGTAGTTGATACACACGTAAAAAGGCTATCTAATCGAATAGGATTTGTAAAAAATGATAATCCTGAGATTATTGAGAGAGAACTTATGAAATTTGTACCAAAAAAAGACTGGTTTGTATATTCGCATTATATGATTTTACATGGACGGGATAAGTGCATTGCTAGAAGTCCAAAATGTAATATATGTGAAATTCAGAATTACTGTAAATATAATTTAGAAAATTTAAAAAAATAATATACTTGTTCAATGGTTGTAGTAAGTTTACAATTTATGGTCAGATAATATTTTCGTATAGTTTATAAATTATAAATTGTTGAATATAATAGAGTAAAAAAAGCTCTGTTATAAATAATAAAAAATTTTTAAATAATATGAGGAAAGGAAAATAATGATTAATAAAATAAAGAGAGTTTTGATTTTTGGAGGAGCTGTATTGTTTGCATCATTAGTTTATGCAGAAAGTGAACAAGAAAGTGGAAATATTGCTCCAAGGGAAAATAATATTACAGTTAAGGAAGAAAAAAAAGGTTCTCCAGTTGTAAAGGAAAATAATGAAAAACATAGTGTAGTTGAGCATCGAATTGTAAAAAAGGAAGAGCCAAAAAACATCAAAAAAGATAAAAAAAATAAAATTGAACATCAAAAAAATTTAAAGAATAACAAAGAAAATAAAATTAATAAAAATATTAATAGATCTGAAAAGAAAAGTAATAAGCCCGTTCCAGAAAGAAAAGTTGTAAAAGCGATAGAACGTGAAAAGGAAGGAGTTTCACAATATTCTGGAAAAGTAATAAAATTTATTGCGACTACAGATGGAAAAGTTTTAAAAGATGAGATGTCAAGACAAAAGCATCCGATAGCTTCACTTACAAAAGTTATGAATATTCTTGTTGCACTTGATCAAGTGGATAGAGGAAATGCAAAACTTGATGACAAAGTATGCTTTACACCTGAAACAGTAAATATGGGAGGAAGCTGGTTAAATGCAAAGGCTGGTGATTGCTATACATTAAGAGATCTATTACGAGCAGAAATTATTTATTCTGCCAATAATGCCGCATATTTGGTAGCATATCATATTGGGCATGGGAATTATAATAATTTTGTAAAATTGATGAATGCAAAAGCAAAAGAGCTTGGCATGAAAGATACACATTATTATACTCCAGCAGGCTTGCCCAGTTCTATGACTAAGAAAAATATGGATATTTCTACAGCTTATGACATGTATCTTCTTGGAAGAAGGGCAATTAGAGATGAAAGATTAAGAGCTTGGATGAAAGAATCTGAATTGGTTCTACATAATTCAGAAGGAGAAGATGTTGTTTATAATAATAGAAATCATCTGCTGGATCAATTTGGTATTTATGGATTAAAAACAGGATTTCATGCACAAGCGGGATACAATATGATTGTTTCTAGTAAAATAGGAAATCTTGAAATTATTTCAGTAACATTAGGAAATAAAACAGATAGTGACAGAACTGAAGATCAAAAAAAAGAATTTACACAATTGGAAAAGAGAATGATATCAGTTTATAAGGCAGGGCAAGAAATAGGAAGCACATTTAAAATAAAAAATGCTAAGCAAAAAGAAATAAAAGGTATTCTTTCAAGTAATGTATACCAAATTGACAATACAAATTATAGATTTGAAGTAAAAGATTTACAAGTTACAGCTGAAAAACAAGGAATTTCTAAAGGAGATGTAATTGGTAAACTGGAAGTGCTATCAAATGACAATAAAATTGTAGGAAGTGTGGACATTTTAGCTCAAAGCGATTATAAACAATTGTCAATATTTGGACGTATTTTAAGATTTATAACATTTGGAATGGCATAAGAAAAAGATAATAAATAAAATTAGAACTAAAATAATTAAATAATAGTAAAAAAATCGGAAGTTAATAGACATTAAGAAAATTTCTTCCGATTTTTTATATATATTTTATAATAAAACTGAACTCAAGAGTTATGAATATTTTACCCAATATATGTTTTTAACAGTTTAATTTTGAATGAATTCGAGTATATTTTTATTTAAATAGACTTTATAATATCTATGGAGATAAAAAAATTATATAACAATAAAATAATGTAATTTGTCTTAAAATATGGTAAAATATAAGTGACTATTTTTTATATCAAAAAGCAAAAAATTATAAAAATTTAAAAGTGCTGTATTAGTTTAATTTAATAGCCTTTTACAGATGAATAGAAATTTCTGAAAAAAGGAGAGGTATATTTATGAAAATATTAGGAGTAATACCGGCAAGATATGCATCTAGCAGATTTGAGGGAAAGCCGTTAAAGGATATTTGTGGACATTCTATGATTGAGTGGGTTTACAAAAGAGCTAAAAATGCGGATATTGATGAATTGGCTGTGGCGACTGATGATGAGAGGATTTTTGAGACTGTAAAAAAATTTGGTGGGAATGTAGTTATGACGTCAAATAAGCATGAAAACGGGACTTCGAGAATAATAGAAGTTATTAATAAAGATGAGTTTAAAAATTATGATTTTGTAATAAATATTCAAGGGGATGAACCTTTGATTGATATTGAATCAATTAATATTTTGGCGAATAATTATCGAAATGAGAAATCGGAAATTATTACGTTGAAGCAGGAAATTCGTGAGGAAAGAGAAATTTTAAATCCGAATATTGTGAAAGTGATAACAGATTTTAATGAGAATGCAATATATTTCAGTCGTTTGCCGATTCCCTATGAACGTAATAAAAATAAGGATTTTAAACATTTTAGACATATTGGTATTTACGGATATACAACAAAATTTTTGAATGAATTGAAGAACTTGAAAGAAGGTGTGCTTGAGAAAATCGAGTCGCTTGAGCAGTTGAGATTTATTGAGAATGGATATAAAATAAAGGTTTTGGAAACTAAGTCAAATGTGATAGGAGTAGATACAGAAGAAGATTTGATAGAAGTTATTGAATTTGTAAAAGAAAAAGGAATAAAAATTATAGAAAAATAAAAATATTATTAGATGATTGTAAAAGTAAATGAATTAAAAGCAATATTTATAATTACAAGGTCGATATCCCTTGACAGAAAGTACAGAAAGCAGAAAATTCAAGCAAAAAAATATTGTGTTTATTAGAATTCTTATACTTTTACAAATGACTAAAAAATATTGTAAAAAGAAGGAGATTTTTTTATGGAAAATGGAGTAATGATACAGTATTTTGAATGGAATTTGCCAAATGATGGAGAACATTGGAAAAGATTGAAGGAAGATGCAAAGCATTTGAGCGAAATTGGTGTTAGCGGAGTTTGGATTCCGCCTGCATATAAAGGAACTTCGCAAGCGGATGTTGGTTATGGAGCTTACGATTTGTGGGATTTAGGAGAATTTGATCAAAAAGGGACTATCAGAACGAAATATGGTACGAAAAAGGAATTGATTGAGGCAATTGAAGAGCTTCATAAATATAATATAAATGTGTATTTAGATGCGGTTTTGAATCATAAGGGAGGTGCTGATGAAACAGAGAATTTTTTAGCAATTGAAGTTGATCCAGAAGATAGGACTGTTGAAATATCAGATCCTTTTGAAATAGAAGGATGGACAAAATTTACTTTTCCTGGAAGAAATGATAAATATTCTGCATTTAAATGGAATTATAACCTTTTTGATGGGGTGGATTTTGACAATAAAACTGGAAAAAATGCAATTTATAAAATTGTTGGAGAAAATAAGGACTGGGATGAGGGAGTTGATTCTGAACTTGGAAATTATGACTATTTGATGAATGCTGATATTGACTTTTCTCATCCTGAAGTACGTGAGGAAGTAATCCGATGGGGAAAATGGGTTGTGAATGAACTGAAAATTGATGGATTTAGAATGGATGCCGTAAAACATATAAAAGATGAGTTTATAGCAGAATTTTTGACGAAAGTAAGAGAAGTTTATGGAGAAAAATTTTATTCTGTTGGAGAATATTGGAGAAATGACTTGGAAAGATTGAAGGAATATTTGGATAATGTTGGATATAAAACTGATTTATTTGATGTTGGACTTCACTTTAATATGTATGATGCTTCTGAAAAGAAAAAGGATTATGACTTACGAGAAATTTTTGAACATACAATAGTTGCAGAAAATCCTATGGAGGCAGTAACATTCGTAGATAATCACGATTCGCAAAAGGGAAGTGCCTTGGAATCAAAAGTGGAAAGCTGGTTTATTCCACATTCTTATGCTATAATTTTATTATCAAAAGATGGTTATCCTTGCTTATTTTATGGAGATTATTATGGTGTAGGCGGTGAAAAAAGTCCGCATCAATGGATAATTGATAAACTTCTGGAAGTCCGAAGATTATATGCTTATGGAGAGCAAATAAATCATTTTGAAGATCCAAATATAATTGCAATTCAAAGAACAGGAAGAGATGAATGGACTGGATGTGTAGCTGTGCTTTCAAATTCTGATGAAAAAGGCGAAATTCAGGTGGAAGTTGGAAAAGAACGAGCTGGACAAGTTTGGAAAGAAGTTACTGGAAGTGGATTTGAAGACATTGTAATTGATGAAGAAGGAAAAGCTAATTTTACGGTAGAAGCTGAAAAAATTTCTGTATGGATACGTAAAAGCTAAAGTTTAAAATATTGAAATTTTTTGATTTAGGTTAAATAAAAGTCAGATTGAGAGGTTAAGGAAAATGAGAAAAATAAAAATTATAGGAGCAGTAGTTGCATTAATGATGAGCTTGAGTTCTTGTACAGCTTTAGCATTGGGAGCAGGAGCAGTTGCAGGGGGATATACTTGTGTAAATACAAATCTTTGTAATAACTTAAAAAAATAGAAATATCGGATTTTTATTTTTTCAAAGAATTTAGTAAAAAATTACTAAAGAATGTTTAAAACAGGAGAAGAAAAATGAAAAGTGACAATACAAGAGAGGAAATATTAAAAAATATTCAAAGAGTAGTTGTGAAGGTGGGAACATCTACACTTACAACTGAAGATGGACGATTAAATATTGCTAAGATAAAAAAAATTGTAATGGAGTTAAGTAATCTTCAGAACAAGGGATATGATGTAATACTTGTAACTTCTGGAGCAGTTGGTGCTGGAATGGGACTTCTTAATATAACTGAAAAGCCTAAGACGTTATCTGAAAAGCAGATGTTATCGGCTGTTGGACAAGTTTCTCTTATGCAGATTTATCAAATGCTTTTTAATGAACATAATAAAATAATAGGGCAGCTTTTATTAACAAAAGATGAATTTTCAAATAGGAAAAGATACTTAAATATGAGAAATGTCTGTAATGCTTTTCTGAAAAGAAAAATTATTCCAATTATAAATGAAAATGATGCAATAGTGTCGGATGCTTTAAAAATTAAAGTTGGAGATAATGATACGATGTCAGCGCTTGTTTCAGGATTGATTGATGCTGATTTGCTTATTATTTTATCTGATATTGATGGGCTTTATAATAAAAATCCTAGAAAATATGAAGATGCTAACCTGATTAATATGGTTGGAGATATTAATGAAGATATAAAGAAGATGGCAGGTGCGGAAGGTTCAAAATTTGGAACTGGCGGAATGATTACGAAAATTGTTGCTGCAGAAATGGTAACGAAAATTGGAACAAGTTTAGTTATTGCCAGCGGAGATGACCCTAAAAATATAACAAGAATCATAGAGAAAGAGAATATAGGGACACTTTTTGTTAAGAGAAATAAAAAAATTAGCCTAAAAAAATACTGGCTTGCTTACGGACCTAACAAAGAAGGGGCATTAACAATTGATAATGGAGCAAAGACAGCCTTGAAAAATGGTAAAAGCTTACTACCTGTCGGCATAAAATCTGTTCAGGGAAATTTTGACAAAGGAGCAGTCATAGAAATTGAAAACTTGGAAGGAAAAGTGGTAGCAACTGGAATTTCAAATTATTCGGCAGAAGAAATAAATCTTATAAAAGGTTTTAAAAGTGAAAATATAGAAGAAATATTAGGTTATAAATATGATGATGCCGTGATTCATATTGACAATGTTGTTATAAAAAAATAATACAGCTAATTTTAAGAATAAAAAAAGTCTTATGAATGGACTTATTTGAAAGTTGTGTATTAAATTGATATTAGAAAGCAAGGAGATTTAACCCCTTGTATTAATAAAAAGTATAAATTTTATAGTAAAACTGATTTAAAACCAAAATCAAAAGTTATGACTATTTTACTCAAAATCTAAATTTATATGATTTTTAATAGCTTAATTTTGAATGGTTTTGAGTATATACAAATTTAAGAAAAGAGGGAAAATATGAGCTATATAGAAGAACTTGGGAAAAAAGCAAAAATTGCAGCAAGAGAACTTTTAAAAACTGGAACAAAAATAAAGAATGATGTTTTGCTTGCAATTGCGGATGAACTGGTAAATAAAAAGGAAGAAATAAAAGTAGCAAATAAGATAGATTTGGAAAAAGGCATAGAGAAAGGTATATCTTCTGCATTGCTGGATAGAATGACTCTTACTGACAGCAGAATTGAAGGAATGGCTCAAAGTCTACGTGAAATGGCTATGTTCCCAGATCCAATTGGAGAAGTCGTTACAGGATGGAATCACAAAAATGGAATGAATATTTCAAAAAAAAGAGTTCCACTTGGAGTAATCGGAATGATTTATGAATCACGTCCAAATGTTACGATAGATGCGGCAGGACTTGCAATAAAATCTTCAAATGCAATAATTTTACGTGGATCTGAAGATGCACTAAATTCAAATATTTATTTAAATAAATTGTTAAATAGGGTAGCAGATGCTCACGGATTGCCCAAAAATGCAGTTCAGCTTGTGGAAAAGCCAGAAAGAGAGCTGGTAAAGGACTTAATTCGTGCAGATAAATACATTGATGTAATTATCCCAAGAGGCGGAAAAGGACTAAAAAGATTTATCATTGAAAACGCGACAATTCCAATGATAGAAACAGGAGCTGGAATTTGTCATATATTTGTAGATGAAACAGCAGATATAAAGCAGGCATTACCAATTATCGAAAATGCCAAAGTCCAACGTCCAAGCGTATGCAATGCTATTGAAACAGCATTAATTCATGAAAATATTGCAAAAGAAATTTTGCCAGAATTGACGGAAATGCTGTTAAAAGATGGAGTGGAGTTAAGATATACCAAAGAAGCATTGGAAATTGCTGGAAATAGAGCGGATGTGAAATTGGCAACTGAAGAAGATTTTGGAGCAGAATATTTAGATTTGATAATGTCATTAAAATTAGTTAAAAACGTAGATGAAGCAATTGAATACATAAATAATCACGGAACTCATCATTCTGATTCAATCTTGACAAAATCTATCGAAAATGCTGAAAAATTCCTAAACGAAGTAGATTCAGCCAATGTTTATTTAAACGCTTCAACAAGATTTTCTGACGGAGGAGAATTCGGTTTCGGTGGAGAAATCGGAATTTCCACACAAAAACTTCATGCTCGTGGGCCTATGGGAATTAGGGAGCTGACTACAACGAAGTATGTGATTAGAGGAGAAGGACAGATAAGAGAATAATTTTTTAAAAGAGATGATAAGAGCAGTAAAATTGTTCAATATCATCTTTTTTATTTTAGAAAAAATTTTAAATTTATTAAATTAAATCTACAAATATAATAAAAAATGTTATAATTTTAGCAATCCTTGAGAAAAGAGGTAATACTATAATGAGAGTGTTATTGATAAAAATCTTAGTTGTAATTTTATTACAAATAGTAATAATTTTAATTCAAGAATTTTGGAAATAACTAAAAAAGAGAGCTTACTTTGGGGGTTAGCTCTCTTTTGATTTGTAACACTACAACGAGAATTTTTATTCTTTTACATTCTCATTATAACATTTTATAATAAAAAAATCAACTCAATTCAAAATAAATTTTTTAATTTTTTGTAAATAAATAGTTAATAAAAAAAATTAAGAAATTTCTGTAACATCCTTCACTTTATAATGTCCAGCACCATTTACCACATCTGCTATTAGCAAGTCGTCAACTTCTTCATTTAAAGTAACTTTCGCATTTTTATCGGAAAGATTTACTTCTACATCTTCTACTTCTGGCAGTCCGTATAAGGCATCTTTTACTTTTTTTGCACAGTTTTCACAATGTAGCCCTTCTATTTCAACAAGTTTTTTAATCATTTTAAAAACCTCCATAAAATTTTATTGTTATTAAGGCACAAAATTATTTGTGTCAAGTTTATTATATAAAAAAATAGAGTAAAATGCAAGGATTTTGTATATGCAAAAAAAATGTGTAGTATAAATGGTAAAATATGATATAATGATGTAAAATAAAAATTTAAGAGGTGAAGTGTGATGAGTCATTATTTTTCAGAAAAACAAGATGTAAAGTCAGATAGAAAAATAATAAAATATGAGATAGAAAATAAAAAATTTGAATTTTTGACAGATAATGGGGTATTTTCAAAGACGAAGGTAGATTTTGGAACAGATGTAATGTTAAAAGTGTTTTTACGGGAAAATATAAATAAAAAAAATCAAAAGTTTGATGTACTTGATATTGGATGTGGATATGGAGTTGTATCTGTTGTGTTGAAAGCATTTTTTCAAAAAATAAAAACACTTTCTTCAGATGTGAATGAGCGAGCTTTGGAGCTTACAACAGAAAACCTTTTAAAAAATAAAGTTATAAAGGATAAAAATGATGATTTTGAAGTGAGAAAGTCATTTGCATTTGATAATATTTCTGAAAAGTTTGATGTGATTTTGTCCAATCCGCCAATTCGGGCTGGAAAGCAGACTATTTTTCAGATTTATGAACAAAGTTTTGAACATTTAAATAAAAATGGGGAATTTTATTGTGTAATTCAGACAAAACATGGGGCAAAAAGTACGCAGAAAAAACTGGAGGAAGTATTTGGGAATTGTGAAACGCTGGAGATAGAAGCGGGGTATAGAATTTTTAAGTGTATTAAAGGATAAAAATTTTAGGGTTATAATTTTTATTCATAGTTTTTTTTTAATAATAAAAAAGCTCAAAATATAACTTTTAATTTGATCTTAAATAATTTACTTTGTTTTCCATGAAAAATAATTGACAAAATGGGATAAATACTGTATTATGATATAGTAAATAAAAAATATTAAATTGTTTTTTGAGATTAAAAAAAATTAAATATCGAAAAAAACTGGACATTTATTTATTTTTTTGTTATAATAAAAAGGATCCGAGGTGATTATTTATGGCAAAACAGGATGTTCTTGAGCTGGAAGGTGAAATAATCGAAGCATTACCAAATGCGATGTTTCAAGTAAGGCTTGAAAATGGACACGAAGTTTTAGGGCATATCTCAGGAAAAATGAGAATGAACTATATAAAAATTTTACCAGGAGATAAGGTTACGGTGGAAGTTTCTCCATACGACTTGTCAAGAGGTAGAATTGTATATAGAAAAAAATAACAGTTGGAAGGAGGGTTTTTAGTGAAAGTAAAAGCTTCAGTAAAACCTATTTGTGACAAATGTAAAATCGTTAAACGTCACGGAAAAGTAAGAATAATATGCGAAAACCCTAAACACAAGCAAATACAAGGATAGTTTAAAAAAGATTTTTATAAAAAAACAGATTAATAAACCTGAAAACATTTTTATTAAATATATATAGAATAAATAAAAATACTATGGATATTGAAATAAAGATTGTAAAGGTATGTTTAGCTGTAGGGCTTATTCCTTATATTGTGTATGTGAGGGCATATTGAAGAAGATTAAAAATATCAAAACGAGGAGGAAAAAATTTGGCTAGAATAGCGGGAGTAGATATTCCAAGAAATAAAAGAGTAGAAGTTTCTTTAACTTATATTTTTGGAATTGGTAGAAGCACTTCAAACAAAATTTTAGGAGCAACTGGTATCGATAGAGATACAAAAGTAAAAGATTTGACAGAAGAACAAGTGGCACAATTAAGAGCTGCTGTGGAAGAGTACAAGATTGAAGGAGAGTTAAGAAAAGAAATTAGACTTAACATCAAACGTCTACTTGACATTAAGAGTTACAGAGGATTAAGACATAGAAATGGATTACCTGTAAGAGGACAAAAAACTAAAACAAACGCAAGAACTAGAAAAGGGCCAGTTAAAATGGCAATTGCTAAGAAAAAATAATAAACTATTAAGTTAAAGGAGGAAACCATAAGTGGCAAAAAGACCAGCAACTTCAAAAAAGAAAAAATTAAAAAATATTCCTAATGGAATCGCATATATACATTCTACTTTTAATAATACTGTTGTTACTATAACAGATTCAGAAGGTAAAGTAGTAATCTGGAAATCAGGAGGAACTTCAGGGTTCAAAGGAACTAAAAAAGGAACTCCATTTGCAGCTCAAATAGCAGCTGAACAAGCAGCTCAAGTTGCAATTGAAAATGGAATGAAACAAATTGAAATTAAAATCAAAGGACCTGGATCTGGAAGAGAAGCTTCTATAAGATCAATACAGGCTACTGGATTGGAAGTAACAAGAATCGTTGATATAACTCCAGTACCTCATAATGGTGCAAGACCACCTAAAAAGAGAAGACCGTAATTTTATAAACTAAGGAGGAAAAAGATAAATGGCAAGAGATAGACAGCCTGTGTTAAAAAGATGTAGAAATCTTGGTTTAGATCCTATTGTTTTAGGGGTAAACAAAAAATCAAACAGAAATATTAGACCAAATGCAAATAGAAAATTAACTGAATATGGAACACAACAAAGAGAAAAACAAAAAGTAAAATTTGTTTATGGAGTAATGGAAAAACAATTTTATAAATTATATGAAGAAGCAACAAGAAAAGAAGGAGTAACAGGTGAACTTTTACTTCAATATCTTGAAAGAAGATTAGATAACGTAATTTATAGATTAGGATTTGGTTCTACAAGAAGACAAGCAAGACAAATCGTAAGTCACGGACATATTTTAATCAATGGAAAAAGAGTAAATATTGCATCATACAGAGTAAAACAAGGTGATGTAATTACAGTTAAAGAAGATTCTAAAGAATTAGCTTTAATTAAAGAATCTATTGGGCAAAAAGCAATTCCAGGGTGGTTGTCACTTGAAGAAAATACTTTAAAAGCTCAAGTGCTTGAAAATCCTGGAAGAGACGCAGTTGACTTTGAGGTTGACGAAGCGATGATTATCGAGTTCTACTCTAGATAATAATATTTTAATCAGAGGAGATGAATTAGCTTGTTAAATATTGAAAAAATAGCTAAAAATGTAAGATTAACTGAAGAAAAAGAAGATAATTATACAGCAAAATATACATTAGAGCCTTTATATAGAGGATATGGGAATACTATTGGAAACGCACTTAGAAGAATATTATTATCATCAATTCCAGGAACTGCAATAAAAGGAATCAAAATTGAAGGTGTATTAAATGAATTTTCAACAATTGAAGGTGTAAAGGAAGCAGTTACAGATATTATTTTGAATATAAAAGAAATAGTAGTTGAAGCTGATGAACCTGGTGAAAAGAAAATGACGCTTTCAGTAAAAGGACCAGCTGTAATTACAGCTGCAGATATTTATGTAGAACCTGGCTTGAGAGTTATAAATCCTGAACAAGTGATTATGACAGTTACAACTGATAGACAAATTGATATTGAATTTCTTGTAGATTCAGGAGAAGGATTTGTAGTTTCTGATGAAATTAATACTGATGGATGGCCAATAGGATATTTAGCAGTTGACGCAATTTATACGCCTATCAAAAGAGTAAATTATAGTGTCGAAGATACTATGGTTGGACGTGTTACAAATTATGACAAGTTAATTTTAGAAGTTGCAACAGATGGAAGTATCGAAATTAAAGATGCCTTGTCTTATGCAGTAGAGTTATTAACTTGGCATTTGGAGCCATTTACAAATATTGGAAACAGTATGAGTAAATATAGAGATAGTGAAGAAGAATTGGTAGAAACTGAAGAAGAAAATGAAAATAACATTGAAGATATGAAAATTGAAGAGCTTGACTTTACAGTACGTTCTTATAATTGCTTGAAAAAAGCAGGAGTAAATACAATTTCAGACTTAACTTCAATGACTTATAATGAATTATTAAAAATTAAAAATTTAGGGAAAAAATCACTAAATGAAATTATTGATAAAATGAAAGAACTTGGTTACGATTTAGGTGAAAATACAAGTAACGAGGAGTAATCATAAAGAATCAAAGTAGAATATAGAATAAAATCTTAAACGAGGAGGGAAAATGAATCATAATAAATCATACAGAAAATTAGGTAGAAGAACTGACCATAGATTAGCTATGCTTAAAAATATGACAATTTCTTTAGTAGAACATGAGCAAATTGAAACAACAGTAACTCGTGCTAAAGAATTAAGAAAATTTGCTGAAAAAGCAATCACTTTAGGGAAAAAATACAATAATTCAACTGATACTGCAAAAAGAGTTCATTTAAGAAGACAGGCTTTTGCACTTTTGAGAAATGAAGAAGCAGTTGCAAAAATCTTTAATGAAATTGCACCTAAATATACTGAAAGAAACGGTGGTTATACGAGAATCATCAAAACAGCTGTTAGACGTGGAGATTCAGCTGAATTGGCAATTATTGAATTAGTATAGTATTCATAAATAACTAAAAGGCATAGGTTTTGTTGCTTATGTCCTTTTTTTTTATACTAATTTTTATTAATTATGTCAGAATATTTGCGATTTCAATTGTGATAGGTTCAGAGAATTTTGTTAATATTTTATAAAAATAAAAGGAGAAATTATGAAGAAGAAACTGATTGTAATGAGTTTATTAATTTCAGTAGCAGTTATGGCCACTGAGATATGTACTATGAAAAGTTTAGATTTTAGCAAAACTCAAAAAAGTGTAGAAAAGAATGAAGATAAAAAACCACAAATGGGAGCACCTATGAATAAAAAAGTAATAACCGAAGATATGATAACAAATAAAACAGAAAATGGTTACAACTTAAATTTTGATGCAAATAAAAATTATACGACAAAAACAGTTACTGTTAACGGAAAAACTGTTACTTATCGTGCTTATGAAAATATAGTTTATGTAGCAAAACCAGTTGATATTGCATATCAAACTATAAATATCTATATTCCAGAAGAATATTTTAAAAATAAATCAGTTGGGAAATACAATGCAAAAACTGCACCAATATTTTTCCCAAATACAGTTGGAGGATATATGCCTGGAGCAGCTGGAGTGCCTGGAAATGGAAGAGATGGAAAACCTGATGCTTCATTAGTCGCATTGTCAAATGGATATGTTGTGGCAAGTCCTGGAGCTAGAGGTAGAACTTTGGAAAAAGATGGGAAGTATACAGGAAAGGCACCTGCTGTAATTGTAGATTTGAAGGCGGCTGTGAGATATTTACGTTATAATGATAATAAAATGCCTGGTAGAGCTGACAGAATTATTTCTAATGGGACAAGTGCTGGAGGAGCAGTTTCAGCTCTGTTAGGTGCAACTGGGAATAGCAAGGATTACGAGCCTTATTTGAAGGAAATTGGAGCATTGAAGGCTAGAGATGATATTTACGCAGTTTCAGCTTATTGTCCAATAACTAATTTAGAAAATGCAAATACAGCATATGAGTGGATGTTTAATGATGTGAAAACCTATAAAAAGATAGAAATTTCAATGCTAGATTACAATGTGGAAAGAAAATACACTGAAGGTACGTTGACTGCTGATGAAATTTTACGTTCAAATGATTTGAAAAAAATGTTTCCTAATTATGTGAATAGTTTAAAATTGAAGGACAAAAATGGTAAACTTTTAACATTGGATAAAGATGGAAATGGAAGCTTTAAAAATCAGATTAAGCAGTATTACATTGATTCTGCAAATGCGGCTTTGAAAAAAGGAACTGATTTATCAGAATTTGACTTTTTAACAATAAAAAATGGAAAAGTTGTAGATTTAGATTATGATAAATATATTGCTTACATGGGTAGACAGAAAACGCCAGGAGCATTTGATAATGTGGATTTATCGACTGGAGAAAATAATGAATTTGGAGATGAAACTACAAATAATAAGCATTTTACACAGTATATGCTAGAACATTCGACCGTAAATGGAACAATGGCTGATAAGAAAATTATAAAAATGATGAATCCGATGAATTATATTGGAAGTTCAAAAGTGAAATATTGGAGAATAAGACATGGTGCAGTTGACAAAGATACTTCACTTGCAATACCTGCGATACTTGCGATAAAATTGGAAAATCTTGGGAAAAAAGTTGATTTTGCATCTCCTTGGGCGACACCTCATTCGGGGGATTATGATTTGACAGAATTGTTTGGATGGATAGATAAAGTTGTGGCAGAAGGAAGATAATGTGAAATTAAAAAATAAACAGATAAAAGGTATGAAATATAGGAATAAAATAGTTGTAAAACTGCTTTCATATTTTGGAGTATCACTTTTTTTATTTTCAGTTGTAGTAGGAAGTATTTTTGGGTATATCTATATTCAAAATACAGTTGCGATGCATAAAAAAAATTTGGTGGAAAGAGCTTGTAAAATTTCAGAAACTTTATCTAAAATGTGGTTTGAGGATGGAAATAGGAATGAAAAAATTCCAGATAGAGATTTGCGTTCGGATGGAAAGAGAAGACCTGGAAATCCCAAAGAAGATAGAAACAAATTTCCACATAGGGAAAATGCTAAAATTGTGGGAAATATAAAGGGGAAAATTTTTGAAAATAATATTATTGAAGATATACGAAAAGATGAAGATGAAAGAAATCCGGAAGAAAGACATAAAATTTTTGAAAATGAATCGAGAAAAAGGGAAGATAGTAGAAATATAGAAGATGAAAAAAATAATATACCACCTGAAGAAAGGCATTTTCAAAGACATAGAATTGTAGATGAAAAAGATAACAATGTCAAAATTTTTAGAAGTATGAGAATGATTGAAAATCTTGCAATGGGAGAAGTCTGGATAGTAGATGCAAAAACTGGAAATATTGTTCAAGGAAGAAGTGATAAAACTCAGTCACTCTCGTATTTAAAATTGCCTCCAAATGCTGAAAATACTATAAAAAAAGCACTTGCTGGAGAAACAACAACAACTGAAAATTTTAATGAATATTTAAACGAAAATTCGATTACAGTAGCAGTTCCAATAAAAAATGGCAAAATTATTGAAGGAGTTGTTTTACTTCATTCTCCAGTAAAATATATGTCATCAGCCTTAAAAAGTGGGATTTATACACTTATTTTTAGTATTTTAGTGGCTCTTGTGATAGCAAGCATTAGTGCAATATGGCTTTCTATAAGTTTTACAAAGCCACTTAACAAAATTCGTAATGCTACAATTAAATTGTCACAAGGAGATTATGAAATAGTAACAGGTGTAGATCAAGGAGATGAAATTGGAGAACTTGCAAAAAGTATTGATAAGCTGGCACTTCAGCTTGATAAAAGTTCTAAGGAAAGTGAGCGGTTTGAAAAAATGCGGCAAAATTTTATTGCGAATGTTTCTCATGAATTACGAACACCGATTACTGTAATTAGAGGCTCAATGGAAGCTATTTGTGATGGTATTATAAGCAATCCTGAACAGTTAAAGGAGTACAATAAGCAAATATTATCAGACAGTATTCATTTACAAAGGTTAGTTAATGACTTGATAGATTTAACAAAACTTCAAAATACTGATTTTTCTATTAATAAAAGTACTATAAGTTTGTCTGAAATTATAAATGATGCAATTAGAAGCATGAAACAAATTTCAACTAAAAAAAATATAAAAATTAATTTTTTTATTGAAGGAAATACCAAAAATAATAATGAAATGGAAAATTATCTTTTCATTGGAGATTATCAAAGAATTAGGCAAATGATAATAATTATTTTGGATAATGCAATAAAATTTTCAAATAAAAATCAAAAAATTGATGTTTTTTTAGAAAAAAAAGATAAATATTACGAATTTAAGATTTGTGACTATGGAAAAGGAATAGATTCTAAAAATATTGGAGAAATATTTAACCGTTATCATAAATCAAATACAGAGGAAAATAAAAATGGAATGGGGCTAGGTCTCGCAATTGCAAAGGAAATTGCAAGACGACATAATATTGAAATTATGGTAAAAAGCAAACCTAATGTTCAAACATCTTTTACTTTTTTGATTCCTTTTGACAAATAATAATATTTTTTATTTAAATAGTGTAATGGTTATGAATTTTTCAAATTCTAAATACATGATTTTAGTAGTTCAAGTTTAAATGAGCGAGTATATATCGAAAAAAGAAACTTTGATAATAAAAATAAAATAAAAGTATTGACAAAATGTAGAAAAAGGTATAAAATTGTAACGGATACAAGGGAAAGCAAATATAAATAACTAAATATTAATGGGAGGAAAAATGCAGATAGAAAACGTTGGTGAATATTTGAAAAAGAATGGGATAAAACCTTCAATACAAAGAATGAAAATATTTCAATATTTAATGGATAATCATACACATCCAACAGTTGATGATATTTTCCAAAGTTTATCTCCTGAAATGCCTACTTTATCCAAAACTACAGTATATAACACATTAAACACGTTTGTCAGAAACAACATTATTCAAGAGATAATAATTGAAGAAAATGAAGTGAGATATGATGTAGTCACGGAGAATCATGGACATTTCAAATGTAAATCTTGCGGAGAAATAGTAGATTTTGATGTAGATTTATCAAAAATTGACTTATCAAAATTGGGTAATGTAGAAATTGACGAAATACATTTTTATATAAAAGGTATTTGTGAAAAGTGTTTAAAAAAACATAATTAAAAAAAGAAATGGAGAGAAAAATGAAATTAAATAAAGAATTAGAAGAATTATTAAATAATCAAATAAATATGGAACTTGCAGCTTCTTATCAATATCAAGCTATGGCAGCATATTTTGATGAAAGAGCATTGGAAGGTTTTTCAAAATGGATGAGCGAACAATCAAAAGAAGAAGTTGAACATTCAAAGAAATTTTATAATTACGTATTAAAAAGAAATGGAAAAGTAGAATTTTTTGCATTAGATAAACCTAAAATGGATTTTAAATCAGTAAAAGAAGTATTTGAAGTAACACTTGCACATGAACAAGAAGTTACTGCATCTATTGAAAATATTCATAAACTTGCAAGAGAATTGGGAGATTATGGAGCTGAAGTATTTTTAAATGAATTTGCTGAAGAACAAGAAGAAGAAGAAGAACAAGCTCAAAAAGTAATTGAAAAAGTAGTTTCTTTAGATGTTGATAACAATAATGCAACACTTTACTTGTTAGATAAAGAAATGGGAGCAAGAGAATAATAAAGATTTTATATAAAATAGAATGCAGGGTGATAATATTCGTCGCCCTGCTTTATTTATAATTAAAAAATCAATTTATTTTTTTAAATATTGTTAAATATACTCGAATCCATCTAAAATTAAACTATTAAAAATTACATAAATGTGAAGGTTGAGTAAAACAATTATAGCCTTTGAGTTTAAATTCTTTTAATTATAATTATTCAGTAAAAGAATAGCTATCTGCAATTTTTTGTAATTTAGAATTATCTGCACCATCTAAATATGCTTTTATGATGTGTTTACAGGCTAAATATCTTTTTTCATAGCTCTCAGATTTTACTGTAATATAAGAAATATTGTATTCTTTATATAACTGTTTTAATAAACTTTGAAATTTTTTTCGTCTATTATTGTCTCCAATTGATCTAAGACCATCATTTACCCATGTTACATTATTTTCAAGCAAAATTGTTAGATCAAATCTATAATTTTGAACGAATTCACGAACAATTGGATTATCTCTTTTTTCATAGGTTAGGCAAAAGGCAAGAGTGGTAATGTAATCTGTGTCAATTAATGCGAATTTATTGGCATTTCTTGCAGCATGTAATACATTTGACTGATGACCAAAGACAATTTTTTCATAATCTGAATATTGAAGAGATTCTTCATCTCCACCTAACTTTTCAAATACATATTCACGTCCATATTCCCAAGCTGAAGTTGTATTAAATACATTTGCAAGTTTATCAATCATTACACTTTTTCCACTGCTTTCACCACCACAAATTGTAATAATCGGAATTAAATGTTCTCTTACTTCACGTGGTAAAAAATCCCAGTATTTACTTGGATTTTCACGTATTTGTTTTGAATTGACATTGTATTCAATATAATTTTTGTCTATAGATCTTGTTTCTGAGCCAAAATGCTTTAAATTATACTCTTTATCTTCATCACGATTACTAATAAAAATAACATCGTTTTTCCAGTCTATTTTTGTTTCATTTTCTATTTTTTGTCTTTTTTCAATTTCATTTCTTAGAGTGTTAGCCCATTCTTCCCAGTTTTCGCCTTGCTGAGAAAAATGATTTTCATCTAGCAAGAATGATGATATATTTGGCTGATTTTTAAATGTCTGCTTTACAAAACGTAATCTATCTTTTGGTGTAATTTCTTTTACAAAACGAGAATGTGATGTAAGCATATCATCAGAATTTTCAGAATACGATATGACAACATAAAGTCTATCTACAATACCGCTAGCCCTCTGAATAAAATTTACATGTCCAATATGAAGTGGGAAAAATTTTCCAATAATTATACCTATTTTTTTCATTAATTTATTTATTTTCCTTTCTTTCTAAATAATATATTTGAATCTATTTAAAATAAATATTATATAAACTTAGGATTTGAGTAAAATAATTATAATTTTTAAGTTTGCTTTTAAATTAGTTTTACTATATAAATTTTAAATAAAATAAAAAAATTTACTAAATTGTCAAAAAAAAACTTCCATATTAAAAAATATAGAAGTCTTTTGTAAAACTATTTTGAAAATAAACCTAGAAGCTACTCTTTCCTTCTTTAATATTTTTTATTAATCTTGCAAGAATCCCATTCAAAAAGTCTTTTGTATCATTATAGGAATACTTTTTGGAAATTTCTAAAACTTCGTTAATTGCAATTTCATAACCAACATTTTTTATAGTAATTTCATAAAAAGATATTTTTAACAAAACTTTTTCTATTGTTCCAAGACGCTCATAAGTCCATCCCTCAAGAACATTTTTTATTCTTTCTATTAAAATATCTTTATTTGCAATTATTTCAGTCACATAACTTCTTAAAAAATCAATTTCATCTTCTTTTTTTAAATTTTTTTCTTCAATTATATCATTTATTCGTTTTTCGATATTATTATCAATTAGCTCATATTCAAAAAGTAATTTAAATATTTCCTCTCTAATTCCTCTTCGTGTCATTAATTTTCCTTTCCAGATGGGGAAGTTTCAGCTTCTGATTTTTCTTTTTCTTGCTCTTTTTCAGCTTGCTTCTGAACAGTTGGAGAATCAATGATTTTTTTTTCAACAATTGTTTCGCCTAAAACTTTTTTTAACTTAACTTTGCTTTTTTTTACGGTAATTCCAGTAGAATGGAAAATGTATTCGGATAATTTATTTTGAATATCTGCTAATTTTTCATTTAAGTTATCAACATTATAGGTGTCAACAGTAGCTTCGATAACAACTGATTTTCCTTTAGGATATGATTTTACTTTTGAATTTTTTATAATTTCCACTGAATTTAAAAAACTTTTTGATGTTTCGTTTATTGTTTTGATGGAAACTTCTATTTCCCCATTTTTATTTTTTACTTTTCTATTTTGAGAATATTTTGTAAGTTTGTTAATATAGGAAAGTAAAAATATGACTAAGTAAATTATTGATAACAGTCCAACTAAAATTTTGAAATTTAAACTGCTCAAGTCTATAGAACTGTCAAGCTGTCCTAAATAATCGGTTCTAAACAGAGTATCTGATATGCTTGAAAATGCAATACCGATAAATCCAAGTATCACAGATAGTCTTGCTAAAAATCCCAATATTGCAATCATTAATTTGATACATACTGACAAAAAGACATTATTTATATATTTAATTGTAGTTATTTTTATGAAATAAACTATTCCTAATTTTAGAATTGGAAAATTTTTGTTATACTTTGATAAATGTGTTTGATAATATAATTTTAATTAGACAAAGGGGGAGATGCCCCCCTTGCTTGTATAAGTTATTTTATTGTAATTTAGATTAATTATAGTTATCCAACAGTTTTTTTATTAAAGTAAAAATTAAATATGAAATAAATTATAAATTTATTTTTGTCAGATTCTCCTTTCATTTTATTTTTACTCTTCAATTTCTGCTGTTTCTGCAACAGTAGCTGGAACTACATCCTTTTTTTCATCTTTTACAATTTTTTGAATGTATACATTAACTTCTTGAACTTTTAATCCTGTCAAGTCAGTAATTGCCTTTACTACTTTTGTTTGGATTTCTCCAGCTAATGCTGGTAATTTATATCCCATTTTTGCTACAATGTAAAGATCTAATGTACATTCAGTTTCTCCAACTTCTACTTCAATTCCTTTTCCACCTGAAGATACATTTTGGAAAAATTTAACAATTTCATTTTTTGAAGTTCCACCAACAAGGCTGTTTACTCCTTCAATTTCTGATACTACTGATTCTGCGATTGTTGCTACCACTTCTTGTGATATATTTACATTTCCTAATTCGTTCATTTTAGTTCCTCCTAATTTTATTAATTTATTTATTTAATGATAGGGGACTTTGCCCCTTTGTTAAATAACATTTGTATAAATTGCATTTTATAATATTTTAGCAATTTAGATTCAGAAAAGCAGTTTTTCTGATTTTATTTAGAATACTATTTTTCAAGCACTTCTTTAAAGTGAGTTTCAATGAAGTTTGTATAGACAATTCCTTTTTTAAAGTCTTCATTATCAAGCACTTTTAAATGGAAAGGAATAGTTGTATCTACACCTTCAATGATAAATTCTCTTAAAGCACGTTTCATACGTGAAATAGCTTCATCTCGATCTTTTCCGTTTACGACAAGTTTAGCTATCATTGAATCGTAATATGGCGGGATTTCATAATTTTGGTAGGAATGTGAATCAATTCTTACTCCAATTCCACCAGATGGAATGTATGTTTCTAAAACTCCTGAAGATGGCAAAAATCCATTTTCAGAATCTTCTGCATTTATTCTACATTCGATTACATGTCCGTTAATATGTATATCTTTTTGTGAGATGCTTAATTTTTCTCCTGCAGCCACTCTTATTTGTTCTTTTACTAGATCAACTCCAGTAATTTCTTCACTTACTGTATGTTCAACTTGGATTCTTGTATTCATTTCCATGAAATAGAAATTCATGCTTTTGTCAACAAGAAATTCCAAAGTTCCAACACTGTCGTAACCTATACCTTTTGCTAATTTTGCAGCGAATTTTCCCATTTTTTCACGTGTTTTGGCATCAATTCCTGCTGATGGAGATTCTTCGATTAATTTTTGGTGTCTTCTTTGGATTGTACAGTCTCTTTCACCTAGATGGACAACATTTCCAAATTTATCTCCTACAATTTGTATTTCAACGTGTCTTGGCTCTTCAACATATTTTTCAATATAAACATCTGGATTTCCAAAATTTGCTTTTGCTTCGTTTTGTGCGACAATGTAATTTTCAGATAATTCCTCTTCGTCATGAGCAATTCTCATTCCTTTTCCACCACCACCGGCAGTTGCTTTTATCATGACTGGATAAGTAATCCATTCTGCAACTTTTTTGGCTTCTTCTAAAGTTGGGACAATTCCATCTGATCCTTTTGTTATTGGGACTTTATGTTTAATGGCAGTTTCTCTTGCTGTTGCTTTATCTCCCATCATACTTATTAATTCAGGTTTTGGACCAATAAATACAATTCCGTTTTTGTCACATATTTCGGCAAATCTTTGATTTTCAGATAAAAATCCATATCCTGGATGGATTGCTTCACTTTGTGTAATTTGTGCTGCTGAAATAATATTTGGTATTTTTAAATATGAATCTGCACTGCTGGCAGTTCCAATACAGATAGCCTCGTCAGCTAGCTTTACGTGAAGCGAATTTTTATCAGCTTCTGAATAAACTGCAACTGTTGCGATTCCCAATTCTCTTGCCGCTCTAATTATTCTAACGGCAATTTCTCCTCTATTTGCTATTAATATTTTTTTAAACATTAATATTCCATCCTCCTAAAATTAAATTTACTCTTAGATTAATTTTTATTAATCTTTTTAATTAACTTCAATTTTAAATAATTCTTTTGCAAAATCAACTGCTGATCCGTCTGCCACAAGTATTTCTTTTAAAATTCCGTCTGCGGTAGATTTTACGTCATTATCAATTCCCATTGTGTTAATTTTGGCAAGAATTTGACCTTTTTTGACTGAAACTCCAGTTTTTGAGGCTATTAGCTTGATTTTGCCAACGTTACTTGATTTAACGATTTCTTCTGCTGGTAGTACAGCTTTTGCAGCTTTTTTTTCTTTTGTAACTTTGGGTGCTGCAGTTGCAGTATTTGCAACTTCTGTATTTCTAGAATTTGTTAAAGTAAGTTTTATTTTTCCATATCTTACTTTTAGTTCTGCTATATCTTCTTTTTTCAGAACTTTCATTAATTCCTGAATGTCTTTAAGTTCCATAAATCCCTCCTTGTTTTAAATCAAATGTTTATTTCAATAAAATTTTATAATTGTCTTTAATTTCCATACATAATTTTAACATATTATAAGCATTTTTTCAATTTTTTCTTTTTTAAAACTGTTAGAAATTTAGCGAGATAGATAAAAATTGTTGCAAATAAATGAAAAAAGGTATAAAATATATTCGGATTTTCATTGCAAATATAAAGTTAAAGCTGAATTTATTTTATTTATAAGGAAATTAAATTCATATTTTTATAATTTAAATTCATAAATGCAGTTATCAAATTATTCTATTGTAATTTTATACTAAAACCTTGTTTGAAAAATAGAAATTATATTTTATTTATTTCTTTAGGCGATTGTAAAAGTAAAAATGATAAATATTGAATAACAACAGTATTTATAACCGCAAGAGGTCAAGACCCCTTGTCAGAGAGTGGAGAAAAATAATAAAATCAGGAATAAAAAATTGTGAATGAAAACTATAACAAAGCTATTATTTTAATAAGGATAGCATTGGTTCTGAGAAAAAATACTGGAAAGGAAAATAAAAATGGTTATTGGACTTACAGGCGGAATTGGAACGGGAAAAAGTACTGTTAGCCAAATTTTGAAAGATAAAGGATTTCCTGTGATTGATTTGGATGTGATTTCACATGAAGTTATTGAATTTCCATCAGTTATAGAAAAAATTATACAAAGTTTTGGAAGAGAAGTTCTGGTGGATGATAAATCTGGAAATCACAGTATTTCACGTGAAAAGCTAGGAAAAATTATTTTTGCCGACAAAGAAAAAAGATTTGTTTTAAATTCGATTATGCATCCTGAAGTTTTAAAAGTTATGCATAAGAAAATTTTAGAATATAAATCAAAAAAATATAAAATCATTTTTGTAGAAATTCAGCTTCTTTTTGAAGTTCAGTGGGAAAAAGAATTTGACTATATCTTGTTAGTTGGTGCAAAAAATGATATACAAGTTAAGCGTGTTTTGGAAAGAGATAGCCGTAGCGAAAAAGAGGCTTGGAATATTATAAATTCTCAAATGCCTTTGGATATAAAAAGAGAAAAAAGTGATTTTGTTATTGAAAATAATGGAAATATAGGTGATTTAAATAGAAAAGTTGATAAATTTTTAAAAATTTTATCAGAACATAAAAAATAAGAGGTGAAAAATGAAAAAAATATTTTTAATATTGGGAATAGCTTTATTGGGAGCTCTAATAGCACTTATTGCATGGCTGTCGGTACCATTTAATATTCTTGTGATAGGAGTAGATGCATATGCTAATCAGCCTACGCAAGGATCTCGAAGTGATGGTCTTATTGTTATAAGAGTTGTTCCATATTTGGCACAAGTAAAAATGATTTCAATTCCACGTGATACTTACGCAGAAATTCCGTGCGAGAATTATAAAAAAGATAAAATTACACATTCGCACCATTTTGGAGGGGTTCCGTGTACAATTAGCGCTGTGGAAAATTTGCTTGATACAAAAATTGATTATCATGTAAGATTTAGATTTGAAGATGTTATGAACTTGACAACTTTAATTGGCGGAGTTGATGTCGTTTCAAACCATACGTTTAATCAAGATTATTTTGGTCAGCAGACATTTCACTTTAATCAAGGACAAGTTTATAATTTACAAGGGAAAATGGCACTTGCATATACAAGACATAGAAAAAGTGACACAGCTTTTAAACGTGATGAGCGTCAAAGACAGGTTATTCAAGGAATTGTTCAAAAGTTAGCTGCACCATCTGGATGGAAGTATGTTCCGCAAGTATACAACTATTCAAAACAACATATGGACATTGCAGTAAATCCATTTAAGGCATTGTCAGTACTGCCAGTATTTGTTATGCATAAGCCTATCGATCAGTATGAGATTACTGGAGATGGACAGATGATAAATAGAATCTGGTATTTTATGCCTGATGAAGCATCACTGGAACAGGCAAGGGAAGAACTTAAAAGTCATTAATAAAAAATTATCAAATATAAAAAATAGTCAAAAATCATAAAAAAAGAGGTGAAATATGGAGATAAATAAATCAGAATTTGTAAAATCAGCAGTTATGGAAAAAGATTATCCAGCATTTAATGGCACCGTAGAATTTTCTTTTATTGGAAGATCAAATGTTGGAAAGTCTTCTCTGATAAATTCGCTTACCAAAAGAAAAAATCTTGCAAGAACGAGTAAAACTCCAGGAAGAACTCAGCTTATAAATTATTTTTTGATAAATAATTCTATTTATTTTGTGGATCTTCCAGGATATGGATTTGCAAAAGTACCTGATGCAGTGAAAAAAAATTGGGGAAAAACAATAGAAAGCTATCTTATGTCAGACCGTGAAAAAGTTGTATTTTTACTACTTGATTTACGTAGAATTCCTTCTGGAGAGGATATTGAAATGTTAAAATGGCTAGAACATTTTGAGATTGAGTACTGCATAATTTTTACAAAGGCTGATAAATTGTCTAATAATGAAAAGTTTAAGCAATTAAAAGAAATTAAGAAAAAACTTGTGTTTAAAAACGAGGATGTATTTTTTTATTCTTCATTAAAAAACACTGGAAGAAAAGAATTGCTTGATTTTATTGGAGAAAGAATTAATAGGAAAAAATAGAAGTATATTTAAGCCCTTTAAAAATTATGCAAACTTAGGGTTCAAGTAAAATAGTTATAATTTTTGAGTTTAGTTTTAAATAGGATTAAGTGAAAGTTATTTTAGCAAGGGGTTAAGACCCCTTGTTTTTGAATAAAATTATTGTTTTTTTCGATAATTTAGAGCTTCTAGCAAATGCTCTTTTTTTATGTTTTCTTGTCCGTCTAGATCTGCTATTGTTCTTGAAATTTTTAATATTTTGTCAAACATTCTGACTGATAATTTTAGATTATCAATAGCGGCTTTCATAATTTCTTGACTTTCTTTGTCGATTTTGCAATATTTGTTTAATTGCTTTTTGTTCATATCTTTGTTTAATGTATTTGAATTAAATCGTTGCTTTTGAATTTCTCTGGCTTTTATTACTCTTTTTTGGATATCTTTTGACTTTTCTGAAAGGGATTCGTCAAAGATTTCATCTTTTTTTAGCTGATGCATTTCGACGTATAGATCCATTCGATCGAGAAGAGGACCTGAGAATTTTTTTTGATAACGTTTTATTTCTTTTAAACTGTCGTTGCATAGTGGATTATCGGGAAAATATCCGCTTGGAGTCGGATTGGAAGCTGTTATTGTAATATTTTTTACAGGATAAGTTACGCTAAAATTTGCTCTGGAAATGACTATTTTTCCGTCTTCTAAGGGTTGGCGCAGTGATTCTAGCGTTTTTCCTTCAAATTCTCCAATTTCATCCAGAAAGAATACTCCATTTAGTGCTAATGTTATTTCTCCGACTCTGTTTGCTCCGCCTACAAGTGCAACTTGTGTGGCTGAATAATGAGGTGCTCTAAATGGTCTTTTGCGGATTATCGGCTCTTTTTGGCTTAACATTCCTGAAATACTGTAAATTTTGGTTGTTTCGATTATTTCTTCCTCGAGCATATCAGGCAAAATAGTATTGAATCTTTTGGCAAGCATTGATTTACCTGAGCCAGGATCTCCTATTAAAAATACGTTGTGTCCACCAGCTGCTGCGATTTCTAAAGCTCTTTTTGCCATTAATTGACCTTTTACATCAGAAAAATCAATAATTTCTTCTGAATTTTTTTCTTTTTCAAGTTTTGAATTATCTATTTTGTCAGCTTTTTTGTGCAATGTTTTTATATCAGTCTTTCCATCCAGAAAGTCCAAAAGTTCGCTAATCTCATCGACTGGAATAATTTCTACTCCTGAAATTAATTTTGCTTCGTTATAATTTTCCATCGGAACGATAACACCTATAAAATTGGTTTCTTTTGCTAAAATTGTAGCATTTATTGCTCCGTTTATTGATTTTATTTTTCCGTTTAGAGAAATTTCTCCTAGGATTAAGTACTTTTTTAATATTTCTATATTTGAAATATGTCCTGTGTTGGCTAGGATGCCTAAAAATATGCTTAAATCAAAATGACTTCCTTTTTTTCTAATATTTGCAGGTGATAAATTTACTAGTACACGTCTGACTGGAAATTCAAATCCTACATTTTTAAAGCAGCTTCTAATCCGCTCTTTACTTTCGGAAATCGCCTGATCTCCCATTCCAACTATATTAAAAACAGGCAGTCCTCTGGAAAGATCAACTTCCACTTCTACAACGTAGGTATCAACTCCCAAATAACTGCAGCTAAATAAACTTATTGCCATAACTCCCACCTTTTAATCATTTGTTAATAATTTATTATAACATTTTTTAAATAAGATTTCAATAAAAAAATTATCCAACATGTTATGGCTAGTCTACGACATTTTTCTGCAACATAAGCAGAGCAGCTTGAATTAAGTATATAAAAAAAGAGAAAATCTATAAAAGATTTCCTCTCTAAAGTATATATAGGCAATTTAATAAGTTTGTAAAGTTTTTCTATTGTTAAACGTTATTTTAAGTATGCGTTTAGCATCCATAAATCTTTTTCGTAAGTGCTGATGTATTCATCAACTAGTGCAGATGTTCCGTAATCGTTTTCTGAATCTGCAGCTTCTTTTACTTCTTTTACTAATTTTAGCATTGCTTCAAATTCTTTTTTTACGTCGGCAACTGCATCAGCAATAGAGATTTCTTTGTTTTCAGCTTCCTTGATAGTAGTAACTGCTAAGTAGTCTTTTAATGTTGCTAAAGGACGACCACCTATTGCAAGGATTCTTTCGGCTACATCATCAATTTGTGTGTTTAATCCGTTGTAGTATTCTTCTAATTTTGCATGTACTGAAAAGAAACCTGAACCAACGATGTTCCAATGATAGTTTTGAACTTTTCTGTATAGTACGTTCAAATTTGCTAAGTAAAGATTTAATTTTTCAACTGTTTTTGACATTTTTATCACTCCTTAAATTATATATTTGTATTGATTACAAATTTATTATATCAAAAATAAATTTATTTGTCAACAATTTTTTATAATTATTTTAAAAATATAATTATTATAATTTTGAAATTAAAATTATTTTGAATGAGATGAAAAAAATGTTGATTTTTTTTTGTTTTGTGATATAATATTTAAGAGATTTTCAGAATAATAAAAATATAAGCAAAAAAAAAGGAGAGAAAAAAGATGACTAACAATTTGAGAAAAGCAAAGAAGGATTTGTGTGCTTTTGCCAAAAAGTGTAAAGACTTCAAGTATACAGATTCTGCATTAATTACATTTTTGATTACAGGAGCGGTGAATATTTCAAATAATTTATTTTCTGCTGAAACAGATAAGAATATTAGAGATCAGAAACAAACAATTTCTACATCTATAAAAGATATACATCATCAAGCTCAGGAAATCAGAAATGAAAATGAAAAACTTCTAAGAAAGGAAAACTTGGAGCTAATTCAGTTAATGGAGCAAGGAGATCATGTGGTCAAATCGCCTTGGAGTAGTTGGCAATATGGAATTAATGGATTTTATAACAATTGGGGAGGGACATACAAAGGAAGAGGAGATAAATCTGAAAAATATCCTTATGAAGGTAAATTTGAGAGAAGTGAGAACAGGTTTGAGAGATCAACATCTCCTTTAAGCTCAAATTATAGCTTATTAAGTAAATCAAGAAATCCTAAATCGGCTACAACTAGCGGAAGATTTGGCTATGAAAAAGGATATGGAATTTCGAGTACGGAAAAAAGACAGGAGCCTGTGGCAAGTCTAAATATAGATGCCTCAATTAAACCTAAAGATGTACATAAAAGTCCTGTTGCTGCACCAAATATTAATATTGCTGCACCAGTATTAGCTCCTTTGAGTATACCAACTGTAGTTCCTGCTACTTTGACAATACCTACACCTAATCCACCTGTGGTACAAGTAAATCTTCCACAACCTAGTGCAAAACCGTTTGTGGACTTTTCGTTTCAAAATGGTACATTAGGATTGATCACTCCAACTTCTTATGATGAGGATGTAAGATATACACCTTCAAGCTCTAGAATTACCAATGGAGAAGGACACACATTCTGGACAGGATACAACACAAATGGGCTGGTTAATGCTTCTGGAGTAGACAACACTACATTGCCTAATGGATATACTAAAGAAAATATTGGCAGAAGAGTGACAAATAGAACAGGAGCATTGCTATACTTTAACAGTGGTCATAGATTAGGAGCGAAACCTGCTCCACAAAATAAATTTCAAGCTCAAAACTTTGATTTATATCTAGCAGGAAATATAGGAAATGCTGGAACAACAGATGGAGGTCATGAAGGAGCATTAGGAATACATACAGTTTGGAACGGAAAACTTTCAAATGTTAAAGCTCATTTATATGGAAAAGCTGCTTTCCTTTCACTTGAAACATGGTGGGCAGGAAAGATGGAATTTGATAATACACCTGGAAAAGAAGTTAAAATAAATATTGAATCAGTTCCAGGAGTAGCAGGAAGTGGAAATGAAAATACAATATTTCTTATTTACCCAGGAAGCTATGGTATAGTAGCTACACAAAATAATGGAGCTAGACATCAGCGTGGTGGATTTACCGGTAAAGTAAATGCTGATATAAAAACTGATAAAAATATAGTTTATTCAGTACTGGGAAATCAGGGATCCTATGAGATAGACAGTAGTGGAAAATATAATATAACAGGAAATGAAAATATAGTTTATTCAGGTTATGGATATGTTCCTAACTGGAATAACTTTGTAGGTAAAGGAGTTGTTCAGGATAAACATCAGACAGGTATGACGCCAACTATAAAACTTACTGAAGCACCTATAATAAATGGTGATAGAAATATCGTACTTCTTTTTAATGATAAAATGGATGATACTTCAGCAGCCAGTATGAACGTATACCCTACTAATGATCCAAACTGGAGAAAATCAGTAATTGGTATTTATCAGGGAGAAATTGATGCCAGAGCAAGAATAGGAAATAATGATGCAACAAAAGTGGTAGAAAATAATATTGGAATATATTCAAGATCAGGACAAAGAGGTGAGGAAACTATAAATGGACAGGTTGCTAAATTTAATACAAAAACAGATTTAGGAGCTGCCGGATCAAGTATAAATTATGAAGATGATCCTATACATTCATTACAAATAAACAACATTGATATAACATTTGGTAAAAATTCAAAAAATGGAGTTATGATAGCCTCTGAAAGAGGGACTGTAATTGATGTGGCTATGCCTCTAAATTCACATAGTACTGCTGTAAAAGATAACAGTGGAAATGCCATATCAGGGAAAACAGATACTACAACAGTACCAATTATGACTACGCCTATAAAGGATTATGAAGGAACATCGCCGTTGAAAGCTTCTTATGATGATACTGCAAATGAAGTGGCTACAGGTACGGTTATTGCTTATGCATCAGGTGAATGGAAAAATACAGATCATAGAATGACTTCTTCTGAAGTACAGAGATTTGAAGGAAAAGGAAGTCAGATTAATATTGGCCAGGATGTTGTAATGTCTGCCAGATATAAAGACTATACACCTGTAGGAGCTACAACAAAGGTAGAATCATTCCCAGTGGCTTATGTGGCTAAGGACAAAGGTGAAATAACAGCTGAAAAGACTACAGACGCAAAAGGATTTGGATCTATAATTGCTTATGCAGATACAAATTCTAAAATTACTTTGAAGGATAAAGCTACAGCAATAGATGAATGGGCAGCTTCAGATGCAGCAACGCAGCCTTATTTATATAAAAATATTGGTGGATATGCAAAGGCAGGAAGTACAATTACATTTGAAAAGGATGTAAAAATTCATGGAATGGCAGGATATGCTGACGGTGCAAATTCATTAGTTGAATTTAAAGGAACTGGCAATCTCGTGGAATCAGCAAAAGATGGAGGGCTAGTAGCTCAAAATGGAGGACAAATCCATTTTGGTGGAGGAGATATTAAAACTGAAAAAAGAAATCCTAACGATAATTATAGCGGAGTAGTACCATTTTTAGCAGACGCTTCTTCAAATATAAACTTTAAGGGAGCAACAGAAATTTCTATTTCAGATGGTATACTTATGCCAGGAACAGCAACTGATTATGCAGCTGAAGATTCATCAGATCCTGCAAATGCCGCAGCAACAGCAGGTAAAAAATATACAGGAATGCAGAATGTAAAAGTAAATGTTACAGGAAATGGTGTAATATTAAGAGTTACAGAAGGCGGAACTGTAAATGATAACAAATGGACAGGACCTACTGGACTTATTGAGAGTGTTGAGGATGACTTGAAAATAAATAGAGGAAACTTGACAATAGGCCCGGGAGCTGACTATAAAGTGTATTATAAAAATGGAGAATATTCGATACAACAAAGCGTTGATTTAGATAATTCGCCTGTATTTGACAAAATAAAATTTGTTAGAGAAAAAATTTATATTGAGCCTGGTGTTACAATAAGTTCAACTTCAGGTAAAGGAATGATTGTTGGATCTGACTCAGGAGCGACTTCAAATACTCAAACTGGCTATGTAAATCAAGGAAATGTATCAATAACAGGAGGTTCGCCTTCTACAATTGCGCTTGGTACAAGTTTTGGAGAAATAACAAATGAAAATAAAATTGCTGTGGATAATGGGCTTGGAGTGTATGGAGTAAATGGAAGCAAGTTATTGAATGATAGCAATGGAAATATTACTATTTCAGGAACTGGAGTTGGAATGGCTGCATTTACATCGGCTAATAAACTTCAAACTTATGGAACTGATGCTAAAATTGCAAATGGGACACTTTCAAATACAGATAAAACTTTAGAAGTTGAAAATAAAGGTACAATTACTGTAAATGGAAATAATGGAATAGGATTGTATGGAGAATTGAATACTATTACTGGAGCTGCTGCTGGAGTTGAAGTTGGGAAAGCAGGAACTAGCCACGGAAGTATTAGAAATGCAGGTAAAATTGTATTAAGTGGAAATAATTCGGTTGGAATTGTATCGAAAGTTGTACCACCTGCTGGAGCTGCTAATATGTTGCAATTTGGTGGGCCTGAAGTAAAACTTAATGGAACAGGAAGTTCGGATATTGTAGCTACTGGAAATGATGGCATTGGTGTTTATGCAGACAATACAAAAGTTACATTTGAAACTGATTATGGAGTGGAAGTTAAGGATAGAGGAACTGGTATATTTATTGAAGGAGATAATCCTTCATTGAATGATAACAAAAATTTTGAACTAAAATATTCTGGAGCACCTACAGCATCTGCAGTTGCATTCTTTATGAATAATAAATCAACATTGCCTACATCTAGTATGACAAACAAGATGAATATTACTCTTAATGACACGGTTAATAATACGGAAGGTCTTGTTGGAATATTGGCAAAAGGAACTGCTGGAGATATTAACAATCAAGGAAATATTACTGGAAATGCGGGATATGGAATTATTTCTGAAGGTGTAGAAGTTAGAAATAGTGGAAATATTACTTTGCCAAATCCGTTGGATGCTGCTAGTAAAAAAGCTAGTGTTGGGATTTATGTTAAAAATGGGAACAAAATTACAAATAGTGGAGATATTACTATAGGAAAATATTCTGTTGGAATTTATGGACATCAAGTTGAAAATAGTGGAAATATTAATGTTGGCGATGCGGGAACTGGAATATTCAGTACTGCTGGAAATGTTGACTTGACTGGTGGAACGATAAATGTTGGGACAGATCAGGCTGCAGGAGTTTATGTGGATGGAGATAATCAAACTGTAACTGCAGGTTCTGGAGCAAATATGACGATTGCTGATAATTCGTTTGGAATTATTTCTGAAAAAGGAACAGGTTCTGCTGGAAATAAAATTATAAGTAACATTGGAAGCGTTAATAATCTTGGAAATGACACTGTTTATATTTATTCAAATGACAACAGAGCCGGAGCACAAGTTACAAATAATACAAACTTGACTTCTACAGGTTCTTACAATTATGGTGTTTATTCTGCTGGAGAAGTTGTAAATAACGGAAACATTAATTTTGGTTCAGGATATGGAAATGTGGGAGTTTATAGTACTCTTGGCGGAACTGCTACGAATAATGCTTCGATTACGGTTGGAGAATCGTATTTTGATCCAATTAGTTCATTAAATAATCGTTATGCTATAGGAATGGCTGCTGGATATACTCCAACGGCTGCTGAAATGGCTGCTGGAAAAGTGGGATATACTGGAAATATTGTAAATAATGGTGTTATTAATGTTACAGGAAAAGGAAGTATTGGAATGTACGGAACTGGAGCGGGAACGACGGTTTACAACGGTACTGCTTCAAATCGTAATGCTGTGATAAACTTGAATTCGAGTGAAACTACTGGAATTTACTTGGATAACGGAGCTTACGGATATAATTATGGAACTATTAAATCGAATGGTTCTGGATTGAAAAAAGTTGTCGGAGTTGTAGTAAAAAATGGTTCGACAATTGAAAATCACGGAAATATTGATATTACTGCAGAAGATGCAAGAGGAATTTTATCAAAAGGAAATGCTTCAGGAGCTAATCTTGGGATAGTTAAAAACTATGGAACATTCAATATTAATGGTGTGACAGATTCGACTGATGCGACAGTTATTGGAGTGGATGCTGCGAGTGACTTGACAAAAACAATATCTGGAATAAAAATTGATGTTCCTAGAGGATCTTCAGTTGGAACAATAACTGTAAATGGAAATCCAGTAATACCTGAATTAGCAACAACATCAGCAGAAGAATTTCAACCAATGGAACTATCAAAAATAGGAATGTATATTGATACTTCAAATAAAGTGTACACAAATCCTATTACAGGACTTAGTTCTTTGACTGGATTAAGAAAAGCTGACTTAATTGTGGGAGCTGAAGCTGCTCAAAATACGACTGCAAAATATATTCAAGTGGATTCAAAAATAACTGATCCATACAATGCAACAATTAGAGCTAATCCACAAATTGAAAAATGGAACATTTATTCAGGATCATTAACTTGGATGGCAACAGTCGCACAAAATTCAAACGATGGAACAATGGAAAATACCTACCTTGCTAAAATACCATATACATATTGGGCAGGAAATGAAGCATCACCTGTAAATCCTACAGATACATATAATTTCTTGGATGGATTGGAACAAAGATATGGTGTAGAAGCACTAGGAAGCAGAGAAAATCAATTATTCCAAAAATTAAATGGAATTGGAAACAACGAAGAAATTTTATTCTATCAAGCAATGGACGAAATGATGGGTCACCAATATGCAAACACTCAAATGAGAATAAATGCAACTGGAAATATGCTTGACAAAGAATTTAGATACTTAAAGCATGATTGGAGAAATCCTTCTAAGCAAAATAACAAAATTAAAGTATTTGGAATGAGAGATCAGTATAAGACTGACACAGCTGGAATCATCGACTATACAAGCAATGCCTACGGAGTAGCTTATGTTCACGAAGATGAAAAAATCAAGATGGGTAACTCTAGCGGATGGTATGCAGGAGCTGTAACAAATAGATTCAAGTTTAGCGACATCGGACATTCAGATGAAGATCAGACAATGCTAAAAGCAGGAGTATTTAAGACAATGTCCCCTAAAAAAGACTATAATGGAGCATTGCAATGGACAGTCGCAGGAGATGTATTTGCTGGAATTAACAATATGAAACGTAAATTCTTGGTTGTAGATGATGTATTCCAAGCTAAGTCAAATTATCATTCTTATGGAGCTGCATTAAAAAATGAACTAGGCTATGATATAAGAATGAGCGAAAGAACTCATTTAAGACCTTATGGAATGTTAAAGATGGAATACGGAAGATTTGACAACATAAAAGAAGATTCGGGAGAAATGAGATTAGAAGTAAAAGGAAACGACTACTTCTCAGTTAAGCCTGAAGCTGGAGTGGAATTTAAATATGTTCAGCCACTTGCAGTCAGAACAAATTTAACTGTCGGACTGACAGCCGCTTATGAAAACGAACTTGGAAAAGTTGGAAATGTAAACAATGAAGCAAGAGTAAGATATACAAATGCTGACTGGTTTGGAATCAGAGGAGAAAAGGAAGATAGACGTGGAAACGGTAAATTTGACTTAAACATCGGAGTTGACAACACAAGATTTGGAGTAACGGTAAATGCTGGATACGACACTAAAGGAAACAATGTCAGAGGTGGAATAGGATTTAGGGCAATTTACTAATCCTAAAACTTTGTTAAAACTTTGTGGTTTGATAATTTTATCACAAAAAAAAAAAAAAAACAGTAAAAAATATAATTAAATTCAAAAAAATGTATTGATAATATTTTTGAAATGTGATAAAATGAAAAAGTGAAAAATGTTCGCAGGTTATACTCAATTTATTTTTTTTAGAAGATATATCCATATTTAGTTAAGGATATATCTTCACTTATTATGAGAAAAAAGGAAGTGATGATGGGAAAATTAACCAAAAGAACAAATAATCACAAATAAAAATAAAAGGAGACAGAAAGATGAACAACAGTCTTAGAAAAATATCGCAAGATTTGCGTGCGTTTGCAAAAAGAACAAAAGATTTCAAGTATACAGAATCTGCGTTAATCACATTCTTGATGACAGGTCTTGTTTTTTCTGCAAGCATAAGTTTGGCTACAACACAAGATACGGGTATAAAAAACCAAGTAAACCAAATAAACACTTCAATTGGTCAAATCCGTACAGATTTTAAAAGAGCCAGAAAGGAAAACAACAAGCTAGTTAAAGATACAAACCTTGAACTGACAAAATTAATGGAACAAGGAGATCACGTAGTAAAATCCCCTTGGAGCAGCTGGCAGTTCGGAATAAACGAATTTTATAACGACTGGGGAAGCACTTACAAAGGAAAAGGGAACAAAGTTAGCAACATAATCTACCAAAGAGACAAATCACTAAAAAAATACATAGCAAAACCAGTAGATGAAAAAACTGCCAACAACACAACAACCCTAAGATTTGCTTATGAACCAAACGCTGAAATACCAATAAGCGCATCAATCACACCAAAATCAATATCAAAAGTAAATCCAAATATTAAAAAGAATGTAACGATTACTGGGTTGCCATCATTTGAGCCAAGGGTGGTTAAAGAGCCGTTAGCTCCTGAAGTAGCAGTACCTGTGATTCCAGAAGAACCTAATTTTACGATTTCGGCAACCTCAAATGGGAATAATACTGGTCCAGCTTTTGATGAACCAAATGACGAAAGAGTTATGGATGGTGTAGCTATTACAGGAGGAGATTTTTATATAAAAAGGAACAATGCAAATAGTTGGACATATTATTATAAAAACTATACAGGAAAAAACGCATGGTATAATGGGCCAGTAATAGCTAATGGAGTATCAATAACTGCTGGATCACCATTACCATCTTCAAATAGAGGAAGTAGTACTTCACCAGTAACAGTATCCCCTATGTATAATGGTTTTCAAAGATTAGTTGGTAATGATTTAAAAGCTGCGACAATGTTGTCTAATGGAAAGTTTAATTATTCAAGAACAGGAAATAATAGCGCTAGTGGAATTTTAGGAGAATTTGCTCATTTAGATTTGCATGGTGGAGCAGATGTTAATGATCAATTAGCAGGTCTAAAATCAGCAACAAATGGATTACCTAATGAAAATTTAATTTTAAATTCTTATGCTGATGCATTGTCTAAGATTAATTCAACTTATACTACAGCTTCAGTATTTAGTGGAACTGGAAATTCTTTAACAGCAACAACTGCAGGATCAAATGCACAAACCTGGATAAATAGTGGAACTATAATAGGAGAAGGTTCAAACTTGTCAATAACAAATAGCTATGATCATGATAGACGAAATCATCATAGAGCAGTAGTAATAAATACAGGAGATATAACCTTGCAGCCGTATGAAGAAAATTCGACGAAATATGAAGCATTTAATGCTGGATTTGTCGTTTCTGATAATGTAGCTTATCATAGTCCTCATAATGATAATAGTGATCCAAGACAACAAACATTGTACAATTCTGGAAATATGAATTCTTATACAAAAACAACAGCTATGTTCTTTTTAGATTCTTCAGTGCCTCGTCCTATAGTTCTTATAAATAGAGGGAAAATTAAAATGTTTGGTGAAAGCTCGGTAGGAGTTTATGTTAAAAGATCTGAAAATTTAGAGTTATCATTTACAGGAAAAACAGATGGTACAAGTATTAATAGTGGAACGGATTATAATCCGGTAGAATTATTTGGAGACAAAAATATAGGTCTTTTTATTCCTAACCAAGCTGCAAGTAGCAATGTAAAAGGGACATTTGCTGTAAATATTGGAGATACTGCAGGAACATCCAATACGTTATTTTCTAGTACATCTACTCAAGGAACACCTATAACTAATTATGATATAAATTCAACGAATGGAAGAACTACGACAGTTAAAAACTATTCAAAGAATTCATATATTACTAAAAAAATAGAAAATACGGATATTCAAGGTTCAGTAGGTATTTATTCATACGGAAGTTTAGATTTACAAGGACATCAAATTAGAATATATGACAAGACAGATGGAAATGTAGGAGTATATTCAGCAAATAGTAGTGCTGTTTATAATCTTGGAGATGGAACTATGCTTTTAGAGAGAGGTAAGAATAATACAGCCATTGCAGTAGGTGTAAATAAAGGGAAAGTGATATCAAAGAGTGAAATAACTCTTACTGATGGAGTAGGAAATGTTGGTATATATGCAGCAGCTGCCGGATCTAAGAGAACAGGCGCAACTCCGACTGAAACAGTAACAGCTAAAAGTATAACTTCAACAGGCACAGTAAATTCAATAGGAATTTATGCTGATAAAGGGGCTTATGTAGAACTATCAGATGGTATGAGTATGAAAAATGCAAGTGTTTCAAATGATCCAATAAAGTCAGTTACAGATACTAGTGGTGAAAAATTTGGTGGAGAAAATTCTGGAGCAGTTTATGCAACAGGAAGTAATACAAAGGTAGTAATTGACCAGGCAAATAAGCAAACCTCTGAAAATATAGATATAAATGGTAAAGAAATTGTAGAAATAAGTTCTGCAGATGGAAGCAAGAAGAAAACAGGAGATTATGCAGGATTTGGATTATATGCTGATGGTGGTGCGATAATTGAGGCAAAAAATAATTATGTTAAAGTAACGAATGGTGGAACAGCAGTGGCTTCTACAGGTTCCTCATCAGAAGTTAATTTAAATCAAGGTACAGTAGAATATGATGGAAAAGGTTATGCACTTTATTCAAAAAATGGAGGACAGATTAAATTAACAAATGGAAAACTAATACTAAAAGGAGAAGCAACAGGATTTTCGGTAGATGCTTCTGTTTCTCCATCTTCACAACCAGTAAAATTAACAGGATCAACAGTTGATATGCAATCAGATGATGCAATATTGATGAGTATAAAAAATGCAAATAGTTTAAAAACAACAGGAATTGCTGCAACATTGTTAGGATATTCTGGACTTAATCCAACAGATGTTTCTAGCAGCAATGGAAAGAATTATTATAAAATAGCAGTTTTAGATAAATCAAAAATTGATATTGATGGTGCTGGTATTGATAAATCTGATGCAACTACAGGATCAGATAGTGAGGTGTTTACGAGAAGATTACTTATTCAAAATTCAATTTTAGATGTAAGTTCAAAAGTAATGGCTCATTTAAATAAATCACAAATTACAGCTATTGATAGTAATTTGACAGTTCCTGTCGGATTGGCTGTAAGTGCAAGTGAAAATTCCATAGATACAACAACAACAGGAGTAAATGTCAAAAACGGAGCCACAATAACAGTAGACAGAACAGACAGCGGAAATGGTGGAGTTGGAGCTTATGTAAACTACGGAAGAGTACATAATGAAGGAAAGATTGAAGTTGAAAAGCTAACACCGAATGACCATGCAGTAGGAATTTACGCTACAAATGGAACAGAAGTAAATAATGACACTACTGGAACAGTTGACGTTGGTGGTAAAGACAGTATTGGTATTCTTGGGCTTTCTTATAGAATAGACAGTAAAAATAATGTTGTATATGAAAAATTTGGAACAACAGGAACTACAAAAACAGCATTAATTAATGATAAAATTGGAATTGTTGATGTTAAGAATAACGGTAAGATTACTCTTGATGGAGATAATTCTTTAGGAATTTATGCTAAAAATAATTCAGTTGATGCAGCAGGAACAAATGCAGATTATTTGAGAAATGACATTGCTAATACAAAAGCTACTAATAATGGCGAAATTACTATGACAGGTAAGAATGCTATTGGTATGATTATTGAAGGTGGAATTGCAACTAATGATACTAAAGGTAAGATTACTATAAGCGGGCAAGAAGGCGTTGCAATGTATGGAACTGCTATTACAGGAAAAGGAATGACAGGTTATATTCCAAGTAAAATACATTCAGAACTTAATAATAAAGGAACGATTGATCTTGCAGATACAACAACATCTACACCGATAATTGGTATGTTTACAAATGATGCAGATACTGACATATCTACATCAGGAACAATCAATGTTGGTAAGAAATCTTACGGTATTTATGGGGCTTCAAATACAGTAACTATGTCAGGTGGAACAATCAATGTTGGAGATGATGGAGTAGGAATATTTGCTACAGGTTCATCTGATTCAGAAGCAGCATCAGTACATTCAGATGTGGATCTTATAGGTGGAACAATTAATGTTGGTAATAATCAGGCAGTAGGGGTATTTATTGCAGATGATGCGGCACATTCTTTGAAAACAACTGTTCGTAATACTGGAACTAATATGACTGTTGGAACTAATGCATTTGGTTATGTTGTGGATTCAAAGACTGGAACAGAACTTGACCTTGGAGCAAATGGAACAGGGCCTATAAGTAGTCCTTTGACTGCTTCGATTGGAACAGATTCAGTATATGCTTATACAAATGATAAGACTGGTTCAGTATTTAGTAATACTAATATTACAACGACTGGTGGAAAATCTTATGGAATTTATGCGGCTGGAGAAGCTGTAAACTATGGAACTATTGATTTGACTGGCGGTACTGGAAATGTTGGTATTTATTCGACAGGAACAAGTGCATCAGGAGTTGGTGCAACTAACCGTGGAACAATTAATGTTGGTTCAACTAATGTGGCTAGCAAGGAATACGGAATTGGTATGGCAACAGGATATTATAATGAAACTACAGGAGCTATTTCAAATGAAGGGCTTATTGAAAATAGAGGAACAATTAATGTGCTTCACGAAAATTCAATAGGTATGTATGCTGTTGGAAGCGGATCAAAAGCAATAAACCATGGAACAATTGATATTTCAGGTAAGAATGCAACTGGTATGTATATTGACCACGGAGCTGAAGGTATTAACTACGGAACTATTAAGTCAACAGGATCAGCTAAAGGAATCAAAGGGGTTGCTACTGTAAACGGAGGATATATTAAGAACTATGGAACTATTTCGATTACTTCACCTGATGGTATAGGAATTTATCAAGATGCAGCATCTGCACTTTCACAAAAGAATGTTCCAGGAAATGTAAGCGGAACAAAAGCAAATGTATATTCTGCAACTTCTACTGACCAAAAATATATAGTTACTCCTAAAGGAACTTTACTTATTCAAAATCCGCCAAAAACTCCAAGATTGACAATCAATGGAAAAGAAGTGGCACTTGCAGGACTTGATACAAATGTAGCTAGTCCAACACCATCGTATGTAACAGCAGGAGCGACAACTCTTGACTTGTCATTGCCACAATTTGCAGACTTCAAAAATTCTGTTTCAAATGCACAGGCAACAGAATTAGGAATGTATGTTGATACTTCAGGAGTAAATTATACACACCCTATTGAAGGATTAAGTAATTTAGTTGGTCTTGACAACATAAACTTGATTATTGGTACAGAAGCATCTAAATATACTAATGCCAAAGCAATAGAAATAGGTTCAAATATACTTGATCCTTATAACAGCGCAATATCTTCGCTTACTACGACAGGAACAAAATTGAATATTAATTCTGCAGGATTGACTTGGCTTGCTCAACCTTTACAAGGAAAATCAACACCAATTGAAAAATTATATATGATAAAAATACCTTATACTTTCTTTACAAGTGAAAAAGATGAAAATTCATATAATTTCCTTGATGGTCTTGAACAAAGATATGGAGTGGAAGGTTTAGGATCGAGAGAAAGACAAATATTCGACAAACTTAATGGAATAGGTAAAGGTGAAACTGAATTATTTACACAAGCTGTAGATGAAATGAAAGGTCATCAATATTCAAATACTCAACAAAGAATAAATGCTACTGGAAATACTTTGGACAAAGAGTTCAAATATTTAAGAGACGAATGGAGAAATCCATCTAAGCAAAATAACAAGATCAAAGCATTTGGTATGAGAGATGAATACAATACTGATACAGCTGGAGTTATTGACTATACAAGCAATGCTTATGGAGTAGCATATATTCATGAAGATGAAAAAATCAAGATGGGTAACTCTACTGGATGGTATGCTGGAGCAGTAACAAATAGATTTAAGTTCAAAGATATTGGAAAATCAAAAGAAGATCAGACAATGTTAAAATTAGGTGTATTCAAGAGAATGTCACCTAAGAAGGATTATAACGGATCGTTGCAATGGATAGTTTCAGGAGATGTATTTGCAGGAATTAACAATATGAAACGTAAATTCTGGGTAGTAGATGATGTATTTGAAGCAAAATCAAATTATAATTCTTATGGAGCTGCTCTTAAAAACGAGTTAGGTTATGATATAAGAATGAGCGAAAGAACACATTTAAGACCTTACGGATCATTGAAGATGGAATACGGAAGATTTAATAACATAAAAGAAGATTCTGGTCAAATGAGACTTGAAGTTAAAGGAAATGATTACTTCTCAGTTAAACCTGAAGCTGGAGTAGAATTTAAATATGTTCAACCGTTAGCAGTAAGAACTAACTTGACTGTTGGACTTGCAGCTGCTTATGAAGATGAACTTGGAAAACTTCAAAGTGGAAATCAAGCAAGAGTAAGATATACAACAGCAGGATGGTATAATCTTGAAAAAGAAAAAGAAGATAGAAGAGGAAACGGTAAGTTTGATCTTAATATCGGAATTGATAATACAAGATTTGGTGTAACAGTAAACGCTGGATACGACACTAAAGGAAGCAATGTTAGAGGTGGAATAGGATTTAGAGCTATCTACTAGTATTATTTCTTATTAAATTTTAAATTTTTACAAACAGTTAATACTATTTTTTAAATAAGATTTAGTATAAAATAAGCTGTTTTAAAAAAGAAGGGCTGTTTCATAAAGCTAATTTTATGAAGTGCAGCCCTTTTTAATTTAATTTATTAAATAAAACATTTTGATTAACAAAATTATTTATCATATTTTTACAACAAAAAAAGTGTGACAAATAGCACACTTTTTTAAATAATTTTTATTTATTGCTTTTCCCCCACACTTCATCAGCAACTTCCTTAATAAATCTAAGCTTTGCCCATTGCTGTTCTTCCGTAAGATGATTTCCTTCCTCTGTTGAAGCAAATCCACATTGTGGACTTAAATAAAGTCTATCTAGCGGAACATATTTTGATGCTTCTTTTATACGAGCAATCACAGTTTCTTTTTCCTCTAAAGTCGGATTTTTAGAAGTTATAAGCCCCAATACAACTTTTTTATCCCCAGAAACTTTTGCAAGTGATTCAAAAGTTCCAGCTCTTTCGGTATCAAATTCCAAATAATAAGCGTTCACATCTTCTTTTCCAAAAAGTTCATCAGCAATTTTGTCATATCCACCTTGTCCAAACCAAGTCGAAGCATAATTTCCACGGCAAACATGCGTATTAATTACCAAATCTTCTGGATTATTTTGAAATACTCTATTATTTATATTTAAAAATCTTTCTGCAAATTCACGCCTAATAACTTCCTTATCCCTGTCACTTTTTTCAATAAATGAAGCAATAAAGTTGTCATCAACAAGACATCCCCAAGTACAGTCATCAATCTGCAAAGTTCTAAGCCCTTCATTATACAAATCATTTATTACTGTTTTGTAAGTATTTACAATATCATCTTCTAATCCTTTAAAATCAGGATAAACTTTAAAAAGTGCCTCAACATGCTTATCTTCCCTTACTAATTCCGCATAAAACTGTGCTGGAGCTGGTATTGTAAATCTGGCTTCCACACCTTTTTTATCTTTTACCAAATCTCGCAAAAATATAAAATGCTTTACAAACGGATGATTTTTCCCACTAATTTTTCCAGTAACAATCGCAGTATCATCACGAGTTACAACTCCATTAAATTCATATCCCTTATCAGCGTGAATATGTCCAATTCCATTAAATCCCCAGAAGAAATCCAAATGCCAGTAACTTCGTCTAAACTCTCCATCAGTAACACTTGTATATCCAAGTTCAATTTGCTTATCCACAATTTTTTAATTTCTTCATTCTCAATTTTTGTCAATTCTTCCCTGTCAATTTTCCCTTTTTCAAAATCATTTCTAGCCTTTTTCAATCTTTCAGGTCTTAAAAAGCTTCCTACCGTATCATGTCTATGAGGTGCATTTATTGTACACATATTTATCAGCTCCTTTATTTATTATTTATTTATAAATTTATTATATTTTTTACATTTTTTTATTTTTTTTAATAATATTTCTATAATCTACTTTTCACAATTCTTGTAGCTTCAACAAGATTTTCCAAACTTTTTACAGTTTCTGTAATTCCTCTTGTCTTTAATCCGCAATCAGGATTTACCCATAATTTTTCTTTTCCAATTTTTTTAACCATTATTTCTAAAGCTGCTACAATTTCTTCAACCGAAGGTACTCTAGGAGAATGAATATCATAAACTCCAGGACCTACTTCTGTTTCAAAGTTATTTTCTTTTAGGAAATCAAGAATTGTCAATTTTGATCTTGAAGCTTCAAATGTTATAATATCGGCATCCATATTGTCAATGTCTTTTATTATATCTTCAAATTGGCTATAGCACATATGTGTATGAATCTGCGTATCAACTTTTACTCCGCTATGGCAAAGTCTAAATGCCTTCAATCCCCAATCAAGGTATTCTTTATGCCAATCTTCTTTTCTTAACGGTAATTTTTCCCTAAGTGCGGCTTCATCTATCTGAATTATTTTTATTCCTGCTTTTTCTAAATCCAATACTTCTTCTCGTATGGCAAGTCCAATTTGAAATGCCATTTCGCTTAATGATACATCTTCTCTTGGGAATGACCAGTTCAGTATTGTTACAGGCCCTGTAAGCATTCCTTTAACAGGTTTTTCAGTTAATTTTTGAGCATATTCAGAATATAGAACTGAAATTGGTTTTGTTCTTTTCACATCTCCAAAAATTATTGGTGGTTTTACACATCTTGTTCCATAAGACTGAACCCACGCTTTTTCTGTAAATACATATCCTGCTAGATTTTCTCCAAAAAATTCAACCATGTCATTTCTTTCATACTCTCCATGCACAAGCACATCAAGTCCAATTTTTTCCTGCAATTCAATACATTCTTTTATAAAGTTAAACACGTTTTTATCATATTCTTCTTTGCTAATTTCACCTTTTCTAAATTTGCTTCTATTTAGCTTCACTTCCTTTGTTTGCGGAAAAGAACCTATTGTAGTTGTTGCAAGTAAAGGAATATTCAACTCTTCCCTTTGAATTTTTTGTCTTTTCTTTCTTTCTCCCTTTCTTACAAAATCACTATCTTTCAATTTTTTAACCGTATCTCTGACTTCCTTATCTTCCATTCCTTTTTCAGAAGTTATAATTTTTTGATTTTTTACATAAAATTCATTTTCCTGTACTTTTTCCAGCGAATTTTCCCAAAGAACTTGACTCAATTCTCCCAACTCTTTTAATTCTGATAATTTTTCCTCAGCAAACGAGAAATGTCTTAATATATTTTCTGATAATTTTTTTTCATTTCTCAAAGTATAAGGCACATGAAGCAGTGAACAAGATGTCGTTATTACTATATTTTCAACTTTTCCTTTTAAATTATTCAATATATTTAAAATTTTTTTATAGTCACATTTCCAAATATTTTTCCCATTTACAATTCCTGCAAATAATATTTTATCTTTTGGAAATCCCTTTTCAGTTATTAATTTCTCAGTTTGTCTTCCTTCAGCAAAATCAAGACCTATCCCATCAAAATCAAGTTTTGTTATTGTCTTGTAGCAATCTCTCACATCTCCAAAATATGTTTGAAGCAATACTTTTACATCTTTCTTATTCTTCAAAATTTCTGTATAAATTTCTTCAAACAATTTTATATCTTCTTCTGTCTGATCTGTTACTAATTGCGGTTCTTCAATTTGAATCCAATCGATATTTTTTTCATTACATTTTTTCAGCAATTCCACATAAACATTTACAATATCAGTTAAATATTCTTTTTTCTCTTTATTTCCAGTTGTTTTAGCCAATTTATAAAATGTAAATGGTCCAATTACTGACGGATGAGTGTTCACTCCTAATTTTTTAGCTTCCTCAAGTTCATTAAATATCTTATCTGCATTTAATTTAATCTCTGCATAATCATCTAGTTCAGGAACCATATAATGATAATTGGTATTGTACCATTTTCTCATTGAAAGAGCTTTTACATCTCCTTTTTCCCCTTGATAACCTCTCGCAATTGCAAAATATGTATTCAGTTCATTCAATCCTAAATCTTTATAATGTTTTGGAATCGCATTCAATAAAATTATTGTATCCAGTATTCCATCATAAAATGAAAATGTATTTCCCGGAATAAATGAAATTTTTTCTTCCTTCTGTTTTAACCACTGGTCTTTTCTAAGCTTTTCCGCTATTTCCAAAAGTTCATTCTCTGTAATTTCATTTCTCCAATATTTTTCTATCGCAAATTTTAATTCTCTATTCTCCCCAATTCTAGGGTATCCAATAATCGCCGTTTTCATAATTTATCTCCTTTATCTATTTGTTACACTAATAATATTTCTAATTACTTTTGATAAAATTATTATATACAAATATATTATTTCTGTAAAATATATTTATTTTTTAGTTTGTTATAACTTTTATTTATATCAAATTTTTTTATAAAAAAAACTGCACTAAAATTTACAATTCTAATCCAGTCTTTTTTATTTCTCTTTATTTTAGTTTTTTTAATAATATTAAAAACTTTACAAAATTTCCGTATATTTCAAATGCTCCTTCAAAGCCTCAACATAAACTTTCCCATAAACACTAAGTTCAATATTTTTCTGCATTATAATCCCAACTTTCATATACTCATCAACTTCCAGCGGTCTTGCAATAATATTTTCTCCATTTAATTCTTTACTAATTATCCCAGTACTCACAGTATACCCATTAAGCCCAACTGCCAAATTAAACAAAGTCGCCCTGTCCCTAACTTTTATATTTTTATCTCTGTCAATCGTACTAAGTATTTCTTCTGAAAAATAAAACGAATTGTAATCCCCTTGCTCAAACGACAAATACGGATATTCCTTCAAATCCTCAAGGTTAATGCTTTCTTTTTTTGCCAAAGGATGATTAAAACTAATGAAAACATGTGGTTTCGCAGTAAATAATTCGATAAATTTTAGATTATTTCTTTTTATCATTTTCTCAATCACAGTTTTATTTGCCCCAGAAGTATACAAAATCCCAATTTCACTTTTTCTCTTGCTCACATCTTCAATAATTTCATTAGTCTGTGTTTCCCTAAGCGTAAAATCATACTTATTTTCTCCAAACCTCTTAATCACATCTACAAAAGCATTCACCGCAAACGAATAATGCTGAGTTGACACCGAAAATCTTCGAGTTATCTTATTCCCCTTTTTATATTCCTCCTCCAGCAAATTTGTCTGCTCCAAAACTTGCCTTGCATATCCCAAAAATCTATCTCCTTCAAGAGAAACAATAACTCCCTTATTCGTTCTATTAAAAATTGATATATTCATCTCATCTTCCAACTCTTTTATAGCCTTGGTCAGTGCTGGTTGAGAAACAAAAAGCTCTTTTGCAGCATCACTCAATGTCCCTTTTTCAGCGACTGTAACTACATATTTTAACTGCTGTAATGTCATTTTTTTCTCCTTCCATAATTTTTTACTCTAAATTATTCCCATTTAAACTACAAATTGGTTACAAATTTCTTTGCAAGAGATTAAAATACTCTATTAGAAAATAATATAAAATATAATTTCTTTCTTTTATTTAATATTATAAAATAAATTTTATAATATAATAAAAAGCCAGCCTCAATGCCGACTCTTTATTTTGTCAAAAAATATTTATTCTACAACAAAGAGTCAAGAACCCCTTGTTAAATTTATTAATTCATTTCATATTTTCCTATAATTTTTCCAAATATTCCGAAAGCGAAGTAGCTTTACGCCCCAAAACTTTCTCAATGTCAAAAGAAATACCAGATTGTTCACCTTGAGCAATCGCAGTATAAGTCGAAACCCAAGAATCATATTCCCATTGCTCAGCTTTCCAAATTTTACGGCTTTCATAAGCTTCTTCCACAGTTTCATTAATATACTTAATTTCTTTACCAAAATATTCACTCGCAATTTTTACAATCTCATTCATTGTAAGTTCCTCAGGCCCTGTCATATTCAAAGTCTGATTTTCCCATTTCTCCGGATTTTCCAAAATTTTTGCAACAACTTCTGATACATCTGAACGAACTACAACAGAAACTTTACCATTTCCAGCAGGTCCTTTTATCTCTCCGTATTCTCTGCACATGTCCACAAAAAAATCTGCATAAAAATTATCTCTCAAAAATGTATATTTAAATCCATTTTCTTTAATATACTCTTCAGTCGCATAATGATCTCTTCCCAATGTAAACACAGAATTTTTTGAAGCATTATAAAACGAAAGATACACAATGTGCGAAACCTTTGCCATTTTAGCCGCATCAATAAAATCCTTATGCTGCTGAACACGATTAGGATTTTCCGAACCAGATACCATAAAAAGCACATCAATTCCCTCTAGCGATTTCACAGTATCTTCAGATTTATCATAACTCGACTTAAAAACATTAGAAAATCCCATTTTTTCAGCTTTTTCTTTATTTCTAGCCAAGTTTCTAACTTCTATTCCATTTTTCTTACATAATTTTGAAACAATTCCACCTAAGTGTCCCGTCACTCCAGTTACTGCTATTTTAGCCATTTTAATCACTCCTCTTGTTTTCAAGTTCAAATGATTTTTAAATATATTTTTTCAGATTTTCTTTAAATTTTTCTCTGCTAATTTTATTTTCAACAAGTTCAATAACTGCATCTTCCATATCTCTGATATATTCTGTTATTTTTTTATCATATCCATTTTCTATCAAGAAATATGCTCCTACAGCGATAGAAGTTCTTTTATTTCCATCATTAAAAAAGTGATTTTTTGATATACTAAAAATTATGTACTCCAATTTATCCAAAAATTCAGGATAATACAAATCATTTTACACGAAATCGCAAACTTTCTTTAGTCCTAACTTATCTTTATATCCTTTTAATCCACCTGATAATTTTAAAACTTTATTATGTATTTTCAAAATATTAGAAACTTCAAAATATTTAATCATTATTTATCACGCATTCTAATAAATACATCTTTATTTTCTTCCATTTTTTCAAATAAAATATCCATTGAACTTTTTGTTATTTTATTTTTTTCAACAAAATTAGACATTAATTGAAGTAAAACTTCACTTTCACTTTTTCCAGTTTTTTCTACTGCTTTTTTAAATTCATTAATTAATTCATTATTTTTTATTTCTGCCGTATATATCATTTTAATCACCTCTAATTTCTATTTTTTCCAAAAAATTCCCCCACCTTTTATAAAAATTATTTACCCTTTCACAACAACATTAACCAACTTATTAGGCACAACAATCACTTTCACAACTTCTTTTCCATCAATAAATTTCTTAGCCTTTTCTGATTCCAACGCAAGTTTTTCAGCGTCATCTTTTGAAATACCAATTTGAGCCGAAACCATGTCTCTAACTTTTCCGTTTACTTGAATTACTAAATTGAAAGTGTGGTCTTTTGTTAATTCTTCATCATATTTTGGCCATTCTTCTTCAAAAGTAAATGTTTCATTTCCCAAATAAGCCCACAATTCATCAGCTACATGCGGTGCAAATGGTGCGATTAACAAGATTGTTTTTTCCAATACTTCACGCCAGATTTTTTTGCTTTCTGAAGAAATATTGTCTTTGTCAATTACTTCTTGCTTGTAAGTTGTCATGTCGTTTAGCAATTCCATGACAGCTGCAATTGCGGTATTGAAGTGGAAATCATCTTCGATGCTTTCTGTAACTTTTTTAACTGTTTGATGCAATTTCTTTTGAATTTCTTCATCTTTTTGATTTCTATTTTTTAATTCAACTCCATAATGATTTGCTGATTTCGCATTATGGTCAGAAAATTCTGCAGTTCCAGAAACTAATAAATACAATCTGTTTATAAATCTGTATGCTCCTGCAAGTCCGTTCATGTTCCATTCCAATTCTTTTTCAGGCGGTGCAGCAAATAATGTAAACACTCTTGAAGAGTCGGCTCCATATTCTTTCACGATTTCTTCAGGATCAACTCCATTATTTTTCGATTTACTCATTTTTTCTACTTTTGTAACTAATTCTTCTCCTGTTTCAATCGAGAACGCTTTTCCATCTTTAAATTCAGCTTCTCTTGGGAACAAGTATCTTCTCTCATTTTGCGAATAGAATGAAGGCCCTAAAACCATTCCTTGCGTCAACAATTTTTTAAACGGCTCATTTGTATCAACATATCCTAAATCTCTAAGTGATTTATGGAAAAATCTCGCATAAAGCAAGTGCATTACCGCATGTTCAATTCCACCAATATATTGATTTACAGGTGTCCAAGCATCTGCATCCGATTTTTCAAAAGGTTTTTCCGCATTGTGAGAATCCAAATATCTCAAATAGTACCAAGATGAGTCAACGAAAGTATCCATCGTATCAGTTTCTCTTCTACCTTTTTTCCCATTCGGCAAAATCACATCCTTAAACTCTTCCGATGTTTCAAGCGGATTCCCTTTCCCATTAAATTCAATATCAGTAGGAAGTTTTACTGGCAAGTTTTCTTCTTCTTCCAAGTAAATATTCCCATCTTCATCATAAATCACAGGAATCGGAGTTCCCCAATATCTTTGTCTACTAATCAACCAATCATGAAGTCTATAATTTACCGTTTTCTTCCCAAATCCAATTTTTTCCAATTTTTCAGTAATTTTTTCTTTTGCTTCATTACTATTTAATCCGTTAAATTCTTCTGAATTTACCAGTATTCCTGGAACTGTTAAAGCATTTTCCAATTTTTCAACAGAAACTTCTTCTAAATTTCCATTTTTATCAACAGGATTTACAACAATTTTCAAATCCAAGTTATATTTCTTAGCAAATTGAAAATCTCTTTCATCATGTGCAGGTACCGCCATAACAGCTCCTGTCCCATAATCCATCAACACATAATTTGCAACCCACAATTGCACTTTTTCTCCATTTACAGGATTAATCACATAAAGTCCAGAAAAGACTCCTTCTTTTTCCTTATCTTCCGCTGTACGAGCGATTTTATCCTCATTTCTCATCGCTTCAACTTTTTCTCTAATACTAGGATTTTCCTTTAAAATAACTTCCTCAACCAACGGATGTTCTGGTGCAACAGTTGCATAAGTAACTCCATAAAGCGTATCAGGTCTTGTTGTAAACACAGAAATTACAACTTCTCCCTTGTCATTCAATTTCAAATGTGAATTTCCATCATTTTCAAATTTATAATCTAAAATAAAGTCAACTTCAGATCCTGTCGATTTTCCAATCCAGTTTTTTTGCATAGTCAATACTTGTTCAGGCCAATGTCCTCTAAGTTCTTCATGCCCTGTAAGCAATTCTTCAGCATAATCAGTTATTTTAAAGTACCATTGCGACAATTCCTTTTGAATAACATCAGTTTTACTATGTCTCCAGCATTTCCCATCTTCAACTTGTTCATTCGCCAAAACCGTATTACAGTCAGGACACCAGTTTACAAAAGATTTTTTCTTATAAACCAATCCTTTTTTATACATTTCAATAAAGAATTTTTGATTCCATTTGTAATACTCTGGAGTATAAGTACTAAGTTCTCTATCCCAATCATAAGAAAGGCCCATAAGTTTCAACTGTCTTCTCATATTGTCAATGTTCGCTTTAGTCCATTTTCCAGGATGAGCTCCATGATCAATCGCCGCATTTTCCGCAGGTAACCCAAAACTATCCCATCCAAACGGATGCAACACATTAAACCCTTTCATTTTCTTATATCTAGCAATCGCATCACCAATTGCATAATTTCTCAAATGCCCAACATGCAATTTCCCTGACGGATATGCAAACATCTCAAGCACATAATAATTCTCTTTTCCATCGGCTTTATTTTCAGACTTAAAAACATCTTTTTCAGCCCATTTGTCTTGCCATCTTTTCTCGATTTCGTTAGGATTATATTCCTTAATCATTGTTTTTTCTCCTCCACTTTTTCAGTATTTATTTTACAATTTTGGTTTTTAGATTAACTTATAATATCTATTATTTTATCATATTTAATGGATTTTTCAAAAAGTAATTTGATTAAAAAAACTCTATTTCATCCAATGAACTTTCAAATGTATTTACTTTATTGCACATCTTTTCAAGAATTATACTTCCTTTTTGTGATTTCAAACCACAATAACGACAAAGATATTTAAAATTATGATTATTATAAAAAATATCCTCTTTATTCCTTACTTTTATTTCCTCAACACCTCCACTACTACTCTTTGATGCAATTAATACAGGAACGTTATAAATTTTTTTAGGAAAGTCAAAATCTAATATTCTTTTTTCCTTTTCTTTTTCCTCTTTGTAATTTAAATACAACATTTCAAATATAAAGTGCAACAACTTTGCTGATGAATAATATTTTTTTACAAGTTTATTATCTATTGTTTTAGATTTTAATTCAATATGAAATAAAAAATATTTATCATCTTTTAATCTTTTTACAAATAATACATTATCAACTGAACTAATTTCTTTTTTTAAAAATGGCAATAACCTTTTTAAATTTTTATCAACATTATTTATGTCCAAAGTCAATTTCAAGACTTGATATTTGTCTGGATTAAACAAAACTTTTACTTTATGGAGTCTAGTATTTTTTGTTCTTGTATTCTTTTTTTCTTCTAAATATAATTCTTCTTTTATTATTTCTGAAAATGAATTATCAAAATTATTATTTATAAAATCAAACATTTATTCTTCCTCCATTGCAAATAATAATTCTTGATACAAATTATCTATTTCTCCTAAAACTTCATTAAATGTTTCCGTTATTACCCCATCTTCTACAAATTCAGCCTGCTCTATCGTTTTATTATTTAAAAAATAAATATTAACATCTTCCTGTCTTAATCCATAATTTTCTCTATCAATAGAATATTCTTTTATTATTTCATCATCAATTTTATCCTTACATTTTTCAAACATAATCATATTATTCATTTCCTGCGTAATTACTGGACTATGCGTACTAATAACAAATTTCAATCCTTGCTTTGACAAATAATTTATAAGTTTCATTATTTTTCTTTGATTTTCAGGATGTAAATTTAATTCTATCTCATCAATAAAAATTATATCTCTTTCCATTGCAAAATATTTTAAATACAAGTAAAATCCTGTTAATGTTTTTACTGTTGAAGAAACCATTCCTATATCTATTATTTTTTTCTCATTCATTCTAAACATTATGTTACCTTCTAAATCAATTATTACTTCTCCGCCCAATATTTCTTTTAATTCTGTATCTAATTTTTTATAAATATCTAGTTCTGTTAACCCTTTTGAACGATCAGAAATAGAATTTAAAAATTTCACATAATCATTCACAGGTTCAGAATATCTTGAAATTTTTCCTATATTTTCACTGTTTCCCAATTCTAATTCTCTTAAAACATCACTTCTTTCTTCCAATAATTGTTTATAAAATAAAACTGCACCACTTCTTTCAGCAGGAAAAGAGTGAAATTTATAAATTTTTTGAAAAAATTTTATATGTAAAAAATACCCAAATATAATTTGTTTTGCTTCTTCTTCTTCAATTTTCCGATTATATGTTATATATCTTTTCCCTTTATTCTCATCGTAATCTTCCATAAGATATTCTATTTTATCTTCAGATTTCTTTAATTTAATAGTTTTTCTCATCTCTCTAAAATATATTATCATATCGTCATCTAATTTTTTAAATTCTAAAATTTCATCACTTAAATCCACTTCTATTTCAAAGTCCTTAAAAGTATCTTTTGAAGTATGGAAAACTTGAGGAAGAGTATCTTTTATTTCCTTTTGATATTTATTTTCAAAATAATCTTTTATTGTTTCATAATCTGAATCAGATAATCTATCTTTAAACCTGATTCCAATTACTTCATTCATTTTTATATTTTGTCTTTCTCTCACTTTAAAATATGTATACAACAAATTACTCAAATAAGTCTTTCCGGTATTATTCTTCCCAATTATCAAATTAATTCCTTTTAAATCATTAAAATCTATCTCTCCACTTTCAATAGGACCTAAATTTTTAAATTTTATTATCATGAATTTCCTCCTTCCCTAGACTATTGCGTTACTACTAATTTATTTCTTCAACTTCACAACCTTCTTCGATTTTCCCCCAGTTTTCTTACCTAATTTTTCATAAGCCCATTCAACAAACGAACTTGCAGTCAAAAATAAATAATCATTCTCTGTCATTGACAATATAAGTTCATCAGTTGAAAATGGTCTATATCCCATACTGCTTAATTGATTAAGATAAAATTCTCCTCTTTCATTCATCATATCTTTAAAGAATTTTTTCAATCCTTTTACATTTTTCTCAATTTTTTTCAGATAATTTAACGATTTGGTAAATTCTCCCTTTTTAAAATAAAGAACTGAAATCGGAAGCAACATCTGTACTGAATTTTGTCCATTATATTTTTTGTAAAGTTTTAATGCATTTTCTTCATCTTCAAAAAAAGCATAAAGTGACATCAATCTAAATCGGACTCCCATATTGTCATTTTCATTTAATTTTAGTATTTCTTCATATTCTTTAACGGCTTTTTTCATCATTCCATTTTCTACCAAAATATCTGCATAACTTTGTTTTATCCTCATATATGGCCGAGTTTCAACTATTTCCCAGAACTCTCCAATATTTTCTTCATCCATGAAACCTTCCCGCTCCACTATTTCATTTCCATGCTTCAATATTTTTTCCAATCTATTTAACATATCAATAGAATCTTTTGCATCTGTACTAGCTATCAAATATTTGGCATCCAAATTATCCTTATCCATTTTTAATACTTCTTTTGCATATTTTAGCCTTTTACTATCATCCTCTGTTTCAAATGCCATTTCTAAATAGTCATAAATCTTTTCAGAATCACTTTCATCAAAAGAATTATCTTCTTCACCTTTCATTGTACTTTCATTATATTGTCTTTCAAATTCATCTATTAGTTTTTCAATTTCACTTTCGCTCATTTCTTCAGTCGAATGTTCTTCCATAAATTTTTTAAATTGTTTGTATATTTTTTCTATTTCCCTATGCATAATTCCCTATTTCCCTTTCAATAAGTAATCTATTTTAACTCACTAATACCCAAAACTTGGATTTTCAATAACCCATTTCCCATTCTTTTTATTAGCTTCTAAAATTTCTTTTCTTCCTACATATTTTCCATTTTTTGTAATTCGTTCTAATTCTTGATCCATCATTTCTAATTGAATTTCGCCTATTGTTTTAAAATATTTTTTCATAGCTTTTTCATCATTTTGTGAAATTGATTTTTGATATTCTTCCATTGTTTTTCCTGTTTTTTTCTTAAAGGCTTTGTCCATTTTTTCAGCCATTTCTCCAGATCTTTCAATCATCTTATCCATGCTCATTTCATCTGTATTTACAGGAAATCCCAATTTAACTTTTACATATGCTTTTTCTCCATTAATATAATCTATTTTTTCTATATCAATCTTGTAATATTTATACATCGTATCCACCATTTTAGAAAAATAATCCTCTCCCAAAAAAGAACCCATCATTTCTTTCATCTGATTCGACCCATCTTTTTGACTTCCAGCAAAAACTCCATTCATCATTTTATTCATCATTCCAAACATTTCCTCTTTTGAATAAATTCTTCCAACTTCCTTTTCAATTTGAGAATTGTAATCTGAAAGGATACTTTGGTTAATTTTTACAGCTGGTTCTACTTCCACTTGATATTTTTCTTGTGCAAAACTTGACAAACTTAGTAATACAAATAAACTTAAAATTGTTTTTTTCATAATTTCCTCCTGCTTAAACTTAGTATTTAGTCATTCTAAAAATAAAAAAATAAAACAGTGATAGCTTTTGAGTTTTATTTAAATCAGTTTTACTATAAAAAATAAATACTAAATTTAAAATTATTTTTAATTGTTATTCTATGATTTATTATACCTTAATTATTATAAAAATTAAAGAAAAATAATTTCAAGGATGGAGTATAAAAATTATAGGAGAAATGTCTTCAGTTTATTTGTATGAAAAAAATTATTTAGATATGTTTAAAAAAATGGTGCGAGTGACGGGAGTCGAACCCGTACGGCTACTGCCACTACCCTCTGAAAATAGCATGTCTACCAATTCCATCACACTCGCATTAAAATATTAGATATTCTATAAATATTAAAAGATATTAATTTTTTATAATGGTGCGAATGACGAGACTTGAACTCGTACGGCTAAGAGCCACTACCCCCTCAAGATAGCGTGTCTACCAATTCCACCACACTCGCATATAAAAAATCTTTTAATTTAAATTATTAAACTCTAAAAGCATTATACATTCAAAATTTAAAAATGTCAATTAATATTTAAAAATGGACAGAGTAAAAAATATAGGGGCAGCCAAAATAACATAATAAAATATTTTTAGCT
>NZ_DBHIXN010000006.1:0-64638 GCF_057270615.1 Leptotrichia sp. | reverse complement strand
CGTGTGGTTTGCTTCTTTCGAATTTAGCTTTTGCCATTTTAATTTTTCCTCCGTTTTATTTTGATTTTTTTTGTTTTTTATTAATCTGCTTTTTATCGCCTTTATTATAGCATATTTAGAAAATAAATGCAAGTATGTAACAAAAATTCGCGTTTTAAAAATTAAATATTTTTCAAAACTAATTCTACAATATTTTTAGCTCTTAACCCATAATTTGTAAGCATAGTTTCTCCATCTGCACTTTGTCCAAAAATATCTTGTATTCCATGTTTTATTACTTTTGTTGGATGAACTTCTGATAAGTATTCTGAAACTGCACTACCTAATCCACCAATTACTGAATGTTCTTCACTTGTTACAATAAATTTACATTCTTTTGCAGCTTTTAAAACTGTTTCTTTATCAAGTGGTTTTATTGTTGAAACATTAATTACTCTTGCTTTTATACCTTTTTCTTCCAATAATTTTGCAGCTTTTAAAGCTTCTGAAACCATAAGTCCTGTTGCCAATATTGCTACATCATTACCTTGTGTTAAAGTTACAGCTTTTCCTATTTCAAATTTATAATTTTCATCAAATAATACTGGAATATTTAATCTTCCAAGTCTTACATAAACAGGTCCTTCATATTCAGCTACTGCAAAAATCATTTTCTCTGTTTCAACTGCATCTGCTGGAGATAATACAACCATTCCTGGAACTGCACGCATTAAAGCTACATCTTCAACTGATTGATGCGAACCTCCATCTTCTCCTAACGAAATTCCTGCGTGAGTCGGACAAATTTTTACATTTAATTGAGTATATGCTACCGAATTTCTAATTTGATCAAAAGCACGCCCTGCCGCAAAATGTGCAAAAGTCGAAGCAAATGCTATTTTACCAGTTGTTGCAATCCCTGCTGCAGTTACAATCATATCAGCTTCTGCAATTCCAACATTTATATGTCTTTCTGGAAATTCCTTTTGGAAATATGCAGTCATTGTCGATTTTGACAAATCAGCTTCCAATACTACTATATCTTTATTTATTTTTCCCAATTTAACCAGTGCTTCCCCATAAGCCACTCTAGTTGATTTTTTTTCCATTATTATTCTCCTATTTTTAATATTGATATTTGCTCATTTGTAAAAATTTATGAAATCCTGTTAATGTAGCTTTTTCTCTTTATTTTCTTCAATTTTTTTAAAGAGTACAGGAATTTTTTCATATAAATAGACATGCTCATTAACTCAATTTTTTTTATTTTCACAAAAAATCAAGCTGCTCTTCAGAATATTTGCTTTTTCATAATTTTAATTGCTTAATAGTTTCCAAATAAGTCTATTTTTTACAACTTTTATTTTTAATTACTACTTTATTTAAAAATCTTAGCTCAATTCTTCCATTGCTTTTTTATATTCTTCCTCATTTGGAGCAGCTCCGTGAAATCCTGCATTATTTTCCATAAATGAAACGCCTTTACCTTTTACAGTATTTGCAACGATAACTGTCGGTTTACCTTTAACTGTTCTTGCTGTATCAAGGGCATTTATAATTTCTTCATAATTATGTCCATCAATTTCAATTACATTCCAATCAAATGCCTTAAATTTTTCTCCAATCGGAGCAACATTCATTACATCCGAAACTTTTCCATCAATTTGTAAATTGTTATAATCAACTATCGCAACTAAATTATCAAGTTTATAATGTGCAGCAGTCATAACTGCTTCCCAAATTTGCCCTTCCTGCAATTCTCCATCTCCCAAAATTGCATAAACTCTATAATTATTTTTATAAATTTTCGCACTCAAAGCCATTCCATTGGCTGCTGAAAGTCCTTGTCCAAGCGAACCTGTTGACATTTCAACTCCAACTAATTTTTTCATGTCAGGATGTCCTTGAAGTGGAGAATGCCATTTTCTCAATGTTGGAATAAGATTTCTTCCTTCATCACCCAAAAATCCCTTTTCAATTAAAGCTGCATAAAGTGCAGGGGCTGCATGACCTTTACTAAGCACTAATCTATCACGATTTTCCATTTTTGGATTTTTTGGATCAATATTCATTTCTTTCCAGTAAAGCACAGCCAAAATATCAGCAATTGAAAGCGAACCTCCCGGATGCCCCGATTTCGCTCCATAAACCATTTCAATAATATCTTTTCTTAATATTTTTGCCTTTTTTTGTAAATCTCTTATTTCCATAAAAACCTCCATTTTTTATTTATAAATAATAACAATTAACTAAATTAATCTTCCTTTTTTAAATTATAAAAAAACAATGAAACACCAAACAGAACCAATGCCACAACAAGTGTTACTTTAACTCCTAGTTCAGTTGCACCCTTTACACCATTTTGAATATTTTGATTTCCAACAACTAGTAAAGTTGACTGAACAACTTGCTGCACTAGAAAAGCTAGTTTTAAAAACATTCCCTGTATTCCAAACATAAATCCTTCCAGACTTACTTTTTTCGTTTCTGACAATTTTGCAGAAATTTCACTAAGCATTGCTTGTGGAAAAATAAATGCCGCACCACTCAATCCCGTTCCGCAAATCACAAAAAGTAAATATGCAAAAACTGAATTATTTTTATTAATAAATAGCAGTCCAAAAGTACCTATTATCAAAAGCAGCATATCCACAATCAATATTTTTTTATATGAATATTTTTTTCCAAATTTATTTGTAATCGGAAAAAATAATCCTGCCATTCCAAACAGCACAACTGATATTACAGTCAAATATTTAATATCTTTTTGCATTACAGTACTCAAATAATACGTCAAATCCCCACGAAGTATGTTAAATCCGCAAAAGAAAAAGAAATATCCCAAAAAATACAAAATAATTTCTTTATTCTTCAAATGTGAAATTGATTTTATAAATCCTAGCGATTCAGTCTTAGGACGATTTTGTGTAAGCTGTTTTTCCTTTAGAAAAAATACGCACGCATAAATTCCCAAAACTGACAATATTGTAATTAAAATTACTGTTTTACGTATTCCAACTTCTGTATTTAGAACTCCATTTATTCTTCCCAATTTTGAAATCAAAATACCAGGCAGAACCATCGCAATCCCAGTAAATATAAGCCTAAAAGTCGACTGCATTGTAGAAAGGTTAAGCCTTTCCTCCTTATTGGAAGCCAAATCTGGAATTAAGGCATTATACGGTGCTGCAACCAAAGTATAAGCTGTAAAATACAGTCCTCCAACAATCGACAAATAAATAAGTGTTGCTAGCTGCGAACTTTTAACTGGATAAAAATACATAATTGTAAGAAGTCCAAGCGGTAATCCTCCAATTAGCATAAATATTGACCTTTTTCCAAAACGTGATTTGGAATTATCTGATAAAAATCCTACTACAGGATCTGATATTGCATCAATAATCCTCGCAAAAATAAATGCCAGAACTAAATACTGAGGCTTTAGCAACGGAACTAAATTTTTTTCCGTTTCAGGCGGCAAATAATAATACGACAGCCATTGATTATAAATCTGGTCAATCATAAAATATGAAACACCAAGCCCATAAATTATATAACTTTTTTTCGTTAACCTTGAACTCATTAATTTTTTTACCTTTCTGCTTTTTATTTATATTATTTTTATCTTATATTAATTTACCAAAAATTCCTTTACTGCTTTGGCATATTCATCTTTACAATCAGGATCAGCATAAATTCTGGTATGTGAACCTTTTTCAAAAACCTTTAATCTGATATGTTCATTTTGTGCCAATTCGTTGTATTCTTCCATAAGCATTCCATAAGTTGTCGCTTTATCATTTTTAGACTGAATTATCAAAGTCGGTATTCTTTTTAGCAAATACGACAATTTTAATTTATCAAGATGACTTCCAACTCTAAAATTAAAGATTCTTACAATAACACTTACAATAAATTTTGGAACACGACGTTTTCTTGCATCTTCCTTAATTCTCTTTCTTATATTTGAAATTGAACTGTCCAATATTAGTTTTTCAATAATTATCCCTTTTTTTCTAAGTGTCTTTATATACATTTTAGAAGCAATGGCAGATCCCATTCCCCCTTGTGAAAACCCATAAAGCGTAAAATTATTCTTTCCAAACTTTTCATTCAGCATTTCCATAGTATGAAAAATATCCTGCCCAAAGCAATATCCCATCTTAGTTCTAGCCACATCAGATTTTCCAGAATTTCTCAAATCTGGAATAAAAAAATTATACTCCTTATCAAGCCCAATATCCTTAAACATCCCCAAATACTGTAATGCCGCTAATCTATTCACGCCACGCCCATGGGAAATAATCATAGTTTTTGCAGCTTCCTTATTTTCAATAAGCCACCCATAAAGCTGGATTTTCCCTGATTTATACTCAATTTCCTTAAAATTATAACCATAATCATAAGGATTTGCCTTATTATTCTCAATATTATACTTCTGTCTTAACTTTTTACTATTATACACCTCTTCAAATGTGATTCTTGGATATTTCTCAATCTGATTAATAAAATACCGTATTGACAAATATGCAATCACAAAGAAAAATATCATAAATAGTACATTAACTATTATTAATAACTCCGTTCCCATAACTCACTCCTATTCTACTTTAATTTTTTAACATTTATAAAAGCATATAAAATCTCTTTAAACAATATCATCTTTTAATAATTTTTGACAAGGGAAATTTTGATTCCTTAATGCTATTGCTTAATTTTTAAAGATTTTACTTTTATAGCTGCCTATATTTTAATTTTGATTATTCAAATAAACAATTGGATTCAATTTTTCCCTTTTTTCCAAAAACAATTCTTTTAATAAAAATCCATTTTTTTCAATTTTTATTTTTTTGTAAAAATTTTCTTGAATTTTAAAATTTTTTATATTTTCTAAATTTCCCATATTCTCATTATTTTCAGAAAAACTTCCAAATTTTTCAATATCCTTCCAATTTACAAAAATATTTTTTTTCTCAAAACCATTTTTCCCCTCAATATTTTCAAAATTATTATTTTCTCGAATTTTTTTCAAATATTCCTGTCCCTTTTTATCAAATCCCAAAATTCTGACATAATTTATCTCAAAATCCATCATTTCAGCCTTTATGTTTAGCAAAATATTTAAAATAATCCGCTCCACACGCCTGTTTGATAAGTTTCTTGACTTCGTATTTTCCAAAAATTCCCTATAATTTTTTGAAATTGCTACTCCCCTGTCTATTCTAGCATAAATTTCACAATTAATGTCATAAATTTCCATTATTTTTTCTTTTTTTTCAGTCAAAATTTTATATTTTACGATTTTAAAGATTTCTTCCTTTAATTTTTGAAAATCAGTTTCATTTTTTATTTTAAATTCTAAATTTTTAAAAATTATTTCAAAAGATTTTTCTGGTACAAATTTCTTAATTTTTTCCATCTTCTCCAAAATAAACTTTTCTAATTTTAAATTTTTATCTTCATAAAATTCTTCTAATATTTTTTCCAGTTCATTTCGCAAAAATGAAGCACTCACAAATTCTTCCCTATCTTTTTCGATTTTTTCTTCATTATATTCTGAAATTTCCCTTTTTATAATAAACGGCTTTATTTTAAGATTACTTTTCTCAATCTCACGCATATATTCCAAAGCCAAAATATTATTCGACTTTACAATTCCATCCAGTTCATATTCCTTCAATGCCAATCTTTGAGAAGTGCTGTAACTATTGCCTTTTTTCATATATCCCATAAGTTTGTCCTTATAATCCTGACTTTTCTGCAAATCAAGAACCTTTTGCAAAACCTCAATGTTTTCTTCTTCTGCTCCAAAAACCTGAATATCCATTCCCAAATAATCCAAAATTCGTGTCGCCATCTTTGAAAAAATCTCAGCATTTTGAATTGAATAGTAAAGTGGAAGCTCTGCGACTAAATTAACTCCATGCTCTAAATTAACCTGAGTTTTCTCCCATTTCTCCAAAAATGAAATTTCTCCCCGCTGAACAAAATCTCCACTTATCACAACTGCAATAAAAACATTTTTTCCAAATATTTCTTTAATTTTCCTGATTTGATACAAATGACCATTGTGAAACGGATTGTATTCAGCTACAATTCCTATTTTTAACAATTTTTTCTCCTAAAAACTTCTCTTATGTTACACATATTATATCATATATCCATCTAATTTTTATAAGTTTTTTTAATTTCTTTAAAAAATTTCTTGTTTAAATCCTTTTCTTGAATTTTCTTGATAAAAATTATATAATACAGTTAGTCTCTCTGATCTTAAAATTTGAATAAAATCTTAATTTTAAAGTGACTTTACCAAAAATCTAAAATTTAAAGGAGCACAAACAATGAAAATACACTTTATATTACACGAAACATTTGAAGTTCCAGGAGCTTACCTTTCTTGGGCAGCACTTTCTGGACACGATGTCGCAATGACAAAAGTCTATCAAAACGAAAAACTTCCTGAAAATGTAGATTCATTTGATTTTTTAATAGTAATGGGAGGTCCTCAAAGTCCAATTGGAGATAACAGCGAGTTTCCTTATTTTGACCCAAAAGCTGAAATTAATTTGATTAAAAAGGCTATAAAAGCTGATAAATACATAGTTGGAGTTTGTCTTGGAGCTCAACTTTTAGGAGAAGCTTATGGTGGAACTACAGAAAAAAGCCCTTCTTGTGAAATTGGAAATTTTCCAATTGAACTAACTGAAGCTGGATTAGAAGATGAAAATATTAAACATTTTGGAAAACAAGCTATAACTGGACATTGGCACAGCGATATGCCAGGACTGCCTGACACAGCAAAAATTTTAGCAAAAAGCAAAGGATGTCCACGACAAATTATAAAATACAGCAAAAAGCACTACGGCTTTCAATGCCATCTTGAATTCACAAAAAAAGTGGCAGAATTATTAATTAATTCAGACAAAGATCTTGAAAAGAAAAGCCAAGCTTTACCATTTGTCCAATCACCTCAAACAATCCGCAATAACGAGTATAATGAGATGAATAATCTTCTTTATGAATTTTTGGACAATCTTACAAAAAGGAATAATTAAATGCAAAAACTTGAAAATTATGAACAAATACTGAATAAAATAAAAGAAGAAAAATATTTTTTATTATACGTTTCAATGAATAATTGCAGCGTCTGTCACTCTGATATGCCAAAAGTTGAGAAAATTGTTAATGAGAAAAATTTTACCGCTTATCATATCGAAGCCTCTGAAATTCCTGAAGCTGTTGGGCAATTAAGTCTATTTTCAGTCCCAGTAGTTATTCTATTTTATGAAGGCAGAGAGATACACAGACAAGCTAAAATTATTGATTTTGACGAATTAAATTATAGAATTGAACAAATAAGTGAAAATAAATAAATACCAAAAGGGAACTGATTCTAATAAAACTAGAACCAATTCCCTTAATTTTATTTTTCCAACATTCTTAACCCATAAGATCTAAAAATATCCTCAGCTTTACCAATCAATTCTTTCGTAGGAGTCGGCGTATCCTGTAATTTATATACTTTTTTCATTTTTTCCCACTTTGATTTTCCCATTTGATGAAATGGCAATATATCCACCCTTTCTATATTTGTAAGCTGTGATACAAATTTTGCCCAGTCATGCAAATCTTTTTCATCATCGGAATATCCTGGAACTAATACATATCTTAACCAGACTGGTTTATTTATTTCCTTCAAGTACTCTGAAAATTTTAGCGTATTTTCCAAATCTACAGAAGTCAATATTTTATATTTTTCAGGATTTATATGTTTAATGTCAAGAAGTACCATATCTACAAGATCCAATACTTTTTTTGCCTTTTCATTAAAAATATATCCAGATGTATCAAGTGCTGTATGAATCTTATTTTCACGGCAAAGTTTAAATAATTCTATCAAAAATTCAGGCTGCATCAAAGGCTCACCACCAGATACAGTAACTCCGCCACTTTTTATAAATCCTTTCACTTTTAAAATTTCCTTCATAACTTCCTGTGCTGTCATTACCATCTTTTTATCTTTAATTTCCCAAGTATCTACATTATGGCAATACAAGCATCTCAAAGGACATCCCTGTAAAAACAGCACAAATCTAATTCCTGGTCCATCCTTTGTCCCAAAAGATTCAAATGAATGAATATACCCTTTTATTTCCATATTAATTTTCTCTCTTTCTCTTTATATTCAATAAATTTGTTCAATAACTTAAATTTTATTTTAAATTTATTGACTATGTCATCAACATCAAACTTTATTTATTTTATGACAAGAGGAAAATACCTCTTGCTAATACTGAAAATCCATAATAAATCTATTACCAAAAAATGAGAAATAACATCTAACAAATTTATTATAAATTAAATTTCAAGCCACATAATAGAAAATAATGCCGCATAACTCATATTCTTATGAAACTATGCGACATTTTTCATATTTCTAACAATTTATTAAATTTATTTTAGCAATTAAATTTTTAAACTTTCAAAAATTACATTTTGTTTGAAATTGTTCTGTTAATTACATCTAATTGTTGTTCTCTAGTCAATTTAACAAAGTTTACTGCATATCCAGAAACTCTGATTGTCAATTGTGGATAATTTTCAGGATGTTCCATTGCATCTTCTAGTAAATCTCTTCCGAATACATTTACATTTAAGTGGTGTCCTGTTTGATTGAAGTATCCATCCATTAATCCAACTAAGTTAGTTTGTTTTTCATTTGCATTTTTACCTAATGTTTCTGGTGTAATTGCGAATGTATAAGAAATTCCATCGTTTGCATCTTCAAATGGGATTTTTGCTACTGAAGCAAGTGAAGCAACAGCTCCTCTTGTATCTCTTCCATGCATAGGGTTTGCTCCTGGACCAAATGGTGCTCCAGCTCTTCTTCCATCAGGTGTATTTCCTGTTTTCTTACCATATACAACATTTGAAGTAATTGTCAATACTGATTGTGTAGGGATTGCATCTCTATACATTTTATGAGTTCTCAATTTGTTCATAAATCTTCTTGTAATATCTACTGCAAATTGGTCAGTTGCATCGTCATTATTTCCAAATGGAACATAATCTTTTTCATTGATGTAGTCAACTGCATCTCCTTCTTCATCTCTTACAACTTTTACTTTACCATATTTAATAGCCGCAAGTGAATCTGCAATAATTGAAAGTCCAGCAATTCCAAATGCTTCTGTTCTTCTAATATTGATGTCGTGCAATGACATTTCCAATGCTTCATAAGAATATTTGTCATGCATATAGTGAATAATATTCAATGCTTTAACATAAGTTGAAGCTAACCAGTCTAACACTTTATCTAATTTTTCCCATACTTCATCAAATTCCAAGTATTCACCTTTGATTGGTTCAAATTGTCCAACTGGTGTAACTTGAATCTTAGATTTTTCATCTTTACCACCATTAATTGCATATAACAATGCTTTTGGCAAGTTTACTCTTGCTCCAAAGAATTGCATTTGATGCCCAATTGTCATTGGAGATACGCAACATGCGATTCCGTAGTCATTTCCAAATTGTGGTCTCATAATGTCGTCATTTTCATATTGTACTGATGAAGTATCAATTGACACTTTAGCACAGAATTTTTTCCAGTTTTCAGGTAATTTTTCACTCCATAAAACTGTTAAGTTTGGTTCAGGTGAAGTTCCCATGTTGTACAATGTGTGTAAAATTCTGAATGAATTTTTTGTAACCATTGATCTTCCGTCTAATCCCATTCCTCCAATTGATTCAGTTACCCAAACTGGATCTCCTGAGAACAATGCATCATATTCAGGTGTTCTTAAGAATCTAATTATTCTTAATTTCATTACAAAGTGGTCCATTATTTCTTGAGCTTCTTTTTCAGTCAAAGTTCCTTCTTGTAAATCTCTTTCCAAGAAAATATCTAAGAATGTAGAAGTTCTACCAATACTCATTGCAGCTCCATTTTGATCTTTTGTAGCAGCTAAGTATGCAAAATACAACCATTGTACTGCTTCTTTACCGTTAGTAGCTGGTCCTGAAATATCAATTCCATAAGCTTGTGCCATTCTCTTCAATGCTTTTAATGCTTTAACTTGTTCAAAGATTTCTTCTCTAAGTCTAATAACATCTTCTGTCATTTCAGCTGGATCTAAGTTTTTAAATTGTTCTTCTCTATCAGCTATCAATCTGTCAACTCCGTAAAGTGCAACTCTTCTGTAATCTCCAATAATTCTTCCTCGTCCATAAGCATCTGGAAGTCCTGTAATAATTCCTGTATGTCTTGCTTTTCTGATTTGATCAGTATAAGCTGAAAATACTCCATCATTATGAGTCTTTCTGTATTTAGTAAAAATTTCTTCAGTTTCTGGATCCAATGTGTATCCAAAAGCATTTAGACTGTTTTTTACCATTCTTAATCCACCATTTGGGAAAATTGCTCTTTTTAAAGGTGCATCAGTTTGAAGTCCTACAATTTGTTCCAAATCTTTATTAATATATCCTGCTCCATAAGCATCAATTTGAGAAGGTATTTTAGTTTCTGCATCATAGATACCTTTTTCTCTTTCTACTTTAAATTTTTCTGAAAGACTTTTCCATAATTCAGTAGTAGCTTCTGTTGGTCCTTCCAAAAAACTGTCATCTCCTAAATATTCAGTATAATTTAGTTTGATGAATTCTGTAACGTCAATGTTGTTTGTCCAATTTCCTTCTTTAAATCCTCTCCATGCGTCCATTATTCAATAACACATCCTTTCAATTTTTAATTTATTTGTTATCTTTTTGTAATCATTATAATATTGAACTTGACTCTGTGTCTATTATACCCCAAAAACTTTATAAAAGCAAATATATTTTGAAAAATTTTTAAAAAATTTTTTTATAAAAAAAGTTATCCAAATGCCGTAAAATAGTGAAAAAAATAACTTATATAATTTATGCACTTGGAAGGTTATTTCTCATAAAATTTATCTATGAAATATTTTTCTATCTTTTTTAAATTCCAAATATTGAAACATCATTGTACGTAAATTTATCATTTGTTTTAAAATATTTGTTCTACTTTGCAAAGTCCCTTTTTCTTTTCCTAATACAATATTAAAAATAGGGATATCCGAAAAATTTCTTATTATATTTAAAAATTTTGAATTAGAAATTATTAATATCTGTTCATAGTTAGCATTATTTTTTGTAATAATTTTTTTAAAATTATTCAAATGATTTACTTCTACTACTTCCAGAAAATTAAAAAATTTTATTACTTTACTAAATGTCTTTAAAATCTGATTTTCTTCTACATCAACAAGAACTAGAGTCTTTATTTTTGAAGTTTCATCAAGATGAATATATTTTTTTACAAGCCTTTTATTTAACAGGTTTTCATTTTCAAAATTTACAGACGTTTCAGCAATACTATAAACTTCTACTTTATCTTCTTTTTTCTTTTTAACCTCTACCTTTTTTATTCCAAACATTTGACGGCTCTTTTCAATCATTAAATTTTTGTTGATTTCCTTTAATATTTTTTCAGGGTTTCTTTTTTTTCTATGTAATTTTTTATAAAATAAAGTAATAAACTTATAATTTATTTTCAATTTTTCTCTTTTATAAATTTTTTCTATCATTATGAAAAATTCTTCATTTTCGATAGTTCTTTCTATACAATATTTAAATTTTATATCTTCATTTCTTAAATTTAAAATAAAATACGTCAATATTGAATATTTTTCATACATCGAAATTATATCAGTAAACTGATCAATATACAAAAAGATTAGCTTTTTCATATATTTAATTCCTTTTAATTCCAAAATTTCTTGTAATATCTTAAAATAAAAATTTTCCTGATATGTACTTTTTCCAATATAAATTTTTTCCATCCTTCTCATCAATATTTCTCTCAAATAATTTTCTCTTAATTCTTTAAGATTATGATTTCTGTTTAAAAACAATTTTTCTGTATTTACTGTTTTTACATATTCTGAATACTTTATATTGTAAATTTTTAGCAGCTGTTTTAAATCATTTTGAATATTTTTAGTATTTTCTTCAGTTCTTCTAATTTGCTTATTGAATTTATAAATATTCAATTTTTCCTTTCCAAGTAGTAAGATAAGCAGGATGAGTTCTCGTCTGAATGACATTTTCATATTTATACTTCTGTCGTCTATTTTAAATAAATCTTCATAATATTTTCCAAAATAATACAAATAATTCTTGCTTTTGTGTATTATATCATTGTTATTTTCACATAAAAAAGTATTTATATGTTCAATTGTATAATCCAATATTTTAAATCCATATTTTTCAGCCAGTTTTTTTCTATTGACAATTTTAAAATTTAAAATATCTTTTAATATGTCACTCTCATTAAAATCAATTTCCATTGATTGTTTACTCCTCATATTTCTTGTTAGACTCGTAATACTGATGAATACGAATATTTTCATAATAACAATTATGAGTTTATTTTTTTAGATGAGATTTTTTGTTTTCTTATTTTTGAAAAATACCCTTTAAATATTGACTTTCAACAATTTATTAAAATTAATTTAAAATTAAAATATTGAAATGTAATTTCAAAATTATGCTCATAAATTACTATATTTACTGATAAATATCATTATAAGTATTTTCAAAATTTATAATTTTTTATACTTTATTTATAAAAAAAATAAAATCATCTCAAAAAAAATAAATAAAAAAACTGATTATATAGTTAAAAAAACCTTTATTTTAAAGAGTTTATTGACAATGTTCGTTTTATTAAAAACAAAAAAAATATAAAATATAGCAATAACTTCTTCTTCCCAAAATTTTATTTTTTAACAAAAAATTTTAAAATTGAACTAAAAAATGATAGAGCAAAAATTTGTAATTGCAAAAAAAATAATATTGTATTATAATAAATATATATATGTGATTATAAAATAACTTTGAAATTAAACTCTAAGATTATGACTATTCTAAATTAAGTTCAATTTTTCTATTAATTTTTAGATTAGCTTAGTTTTAAGCAAGGTTCGATTATAGCGTTATCAAATATATCTAATATTTTTTAGGAAAGGAAGCAATGAAAAAACATTATTTTGAAAGTTTCGATGGAAAAAAAATCCCTTATTTATTTTTTGAATCAAAAAGAAAAAAATATAAAAGCAATATCGTAATATTTCATGGAATGACTGAACCTGTTGACAGATATGCTGAATTTGGAGAATTTTTAGCTTTTAATGGATATAATGTATTTGTTATGGAAATTCGTGGTCACGGAGAGCTAAAAAATAGCGAAATTGGAGATTTTGGAAAAAATGGAATAAAATCTGTCTTTAAAGATATTGACATTTTTTTTACTAAAGCTTTTAATGAAATTGAATTAAACCCTGATAATACTACGATTCTTGGACATAGCATGGGGTCTCTTATTGGAATGCGATGGGGAATCAAAAATAATTATAAATATTTTATTTTATCTGGATTTCCGTTAAAAAAACAGCTGAAAGTCACAAGCGGAATCTTAACAGCTTTTTTTGAAAGAATTATTTTTAGGAAAATTTCTGTATTTAACAAAGTTTTTAAAAAATGGAATACAGCTTTTGAACCAAACAAAACCAAATTTGACTGGCTGACACGTGATGAAACCGAAAATAAAAAATATGAAAATAACGAGTTTTGTGGCTATCCTGTCACACCAAAGTTTTTTTCTGGAATTTTTTCTACAATGGGATTTATTAACAGAAATTATAAAAAATTAGATGACCATACAAAAATATTAGTTATTTATGGAACTGATGATAAAGCGGTTGATACTTATTATATAAACAAAATTTTTAATAATTTAAGAAAAAAAATGAGAAGAATTAATATTCTTGAAAACAGGAATGGACGACACGAATCACTAAACGAAACAAATAAACATGAAATTTATGATGAAATCTTAAAATGGCTGAATGCAAAAAATTTTTAATTTATAACAAAAAATTTCAAAAAATTTGAAAAAATAATAAATTTTTATTGAAAAGTATGATATAATTAAGAAAGTTAATTTTAATAGGAGGAAAAATGGGCGTATTTGATTTTGTAAAAATATTTAGGGTAAATAAAAGTATTTCGATAGATTTAGGAACTGCAAATATATTGATTTACGATAAACAAAGAAAAAAAATAGTATTAAATGAACCGTCTGTTGTTGCACGTGACAGAAAAACAGGAAAATTAATCGCAGTTGGAAAAGAAGCTAGAGAAATGCTAGGAAAAACTCCTGATAGTATTCAAGCTATCAAACCTTTGCAAGATGGAGTTATTGCAGATATTGACTCGACAAAGGAAATGATTACATACTTTATTCACAAAATTTACGGAAATTCATTATTCAAGCCTGAAGTAATGATTTGTGTTCCAATTGAAGTAACAAGTGTTGAAAGAAAAGCACTATTTGATGCAGTAAAAGGTGCTAAGAAAACATATATCATCGAAGAAGGAAGAGCTGCCATTATTGGTTCAGGAGTAGATATTTCGCAACCTGAAGGAAGCATGGTAATTGATATAGGTGGAGGTTCTACTGATATTGCAATTCTATCGTTAGATGAAATTATTGCAAGCAAATCAATTAGAATTGCTGGAAACAGATTTGATGAAGACATAGTAAGATTTGTAAAAAGAAAATACAATTTGTTAATTGGAGATAGAACTGCTGAAAAAATAAAAAAAGAATTAGGTTCAGCATTAAAAGTTCAATCGCCTGAAGTTATGGAAATAAAAGGTAGAGATTTGGAAACTGGAATTCCTAATACTGTGGAAGTCAATGCAAATGAAATTTATGAAGCAATAGAAGATTCTTTATTCCAAATTGTAAACTCTACAAAAGAAGTTCTTGAAAAATGTCCGCCTGAATTGGCAGCAGATATTTTAGATAACGGAATTGTAATGACTGGTGGAGGTTCACTAATCAGAAACTTTATTGATATGATGGAACAAGAAGTTGGAATCAAAGTATTCTTATCTCCAAATCCACTTGATTCAGTAGTTTTAGGTGGAGGAGCCGCATTTGACAACAAAAAATTATTAAGAACTCTTCAAATGAAAGAAAACTAATATTTGTTGTTATTAAAAAATAGAAAATGGTAAAAAATGAAATTACAAAAAATAACTGAAAAATTTAAAAATGAAATAAATCAAGAAAAAATAAGTGCAAGTTACCTCTTTTATGGAGATAAGAGAGTTGACTTGCTTTCTTATGCACTAATGTTTTCAAAAATGATCATGGTAAAAAATATTCAAAATAATGTTGAAAAAGAAAAAATAGAAAAACTTATTGATAATTTTCAACATCCTGACATTGAAATAATAAATAAAAATAATGAAAACATAAAAATTGATGAAGTAAGGGAAATCATCTATTCATCAATAGAATCTTCATTTAATTCACCAAAAAAAATATTTATTTTGTGTGGAATTGAAAACTTGAGAAAAGAATCTTCAAATGCACTTTTAAAAATTTTGGAAGAACCTCCAAAAAACGTTTATTTCATACTTTTATCAAGAACTTTAAATATTATTTCTACAATAAAATCCCGTACAATCAAATTTTATCTTTCTGGAATGAATAATAATGAGCTGGAAGTTAGCAAGGAAATTTACTATTTCTTTGATGGCAATGAAAAAGATATTTTAGAATTTAAAAAACAAAACTTCTCGCTTGATAATATTCAATTCCAAATTAATACCGTGGAAGATATTTTAAAAATTATTATTGAAATGAAAAATTATGTGACTGGCGAGATAACTATAAAAAATTACTTGGATTTAATAATAAAATATAATAAAAGTATTGAACTTCTTTCACGCAGAGTGCGTTTTTGGAATCTTGAAAATCTATATTTTTTTATAAATGAAATAGAAAACGAATTAAAAAAAGAAAAAGAATTTTTGATAAGTTTTCTTTCTAAAATCATTATAAATTCAAAAAATTCTGTGGAAACAGAAGATTTTAAAAATCTGATAAATTTAAAAAATAGTATTAGAAATAATGTAAATGTAAAAAGTGTACTTTTTAATTTTTTTGATATTTTGCAAAATTCTTAAAAATAATTCAATGAAATTAATAAAAAAAAATGGGAAATAAACTGTGTGATCAGAATATCTCCCATTTTTTATAGCAAAACTCTAAATATATCTAATAAAAAATTCAAAATATTTACAATTTAATTTTTATCTTTTATTATTGGAACCCAAAGTTCCATTTACATATCTCCCTTGCTCTGAACCTCTTATGGATAAAGAAGATTCTTAAATACTATTTAGTTTCTTTATGAAGATCTAGAACTAATTTCCTTAAGACTTTAATGGAAAAGCTCTCCCCCAAAACATTAGCATATAGTAGAATATAAATTTAATTTTCTTGTAAACTAAAAATATGATTTGCATAATCTTTAGCATTTTCTGAAAGTTCCTCATCACTTATATTTTCAGTATCAAAAAGAAAATAATTAGAAATTAGATTTGCCTTTACATATTCAACAGTTGCTTTAAAATGTATCAAAATTTCATCCATTGAAAATTTCACAGAGCCAGTTTTTGAATAGTCACTTTCAAATCCTCCAATAGAAATTGCAACTCCTATATTTTTTCCTTTTAGATTATATTCATTTCCATAGGCCCAATTATAAGAAAGTACATCATCAAGCCATTTTTTCAATAAAGGAGTGTATGTATACCAGTAAAGCGGAAATTGAATAATTATGTTATCATGAGATAATAATAATTCGTGCTCTCTTTCAATATCAATATCCCAATTTGGATAATTTTTGTAAAGTTCATTTACTGTAATTTTGTCAGGATATTTTTCCAGTTCTTCCTTCCATCTTTTGTTAATTCTCGAATTTTCCATATCTGGATGTGCTAAAATAACTAAAGTTTTCATAATTTAATCATCCTTTCTTTTTTAAATATATTAAAGCAAAAATAATCGTTACCCGAAACCTTTCAAATCCTCCTTTGAAATATTCAAATAATTTTTTAGTTTTTTCCATAAATTTTCCCATAGGCAATCACCTCTTATCATATTTTGGTTTTAATTCTCTCAATTTTATGATACCACATATTATTTAAAAACAAATAATAAAATTTATTAAAAATAATAGATTAATCAAATAATTTAACATTTCCAGAATAATAAAATAAATTTTTATTTTTATCTATTAAATAACAAGTCAATATGATATAATTTATCATAAAATATAAGTTTTATTATTTAAGTGGCAGATTTTTGAAAAATCATTAGATAACATAATCAAAGGGGGGATTATTATGAAAATAAAATATGTCATTATTTTTGTAATGCTGTTAATTGCGGGGAATTTTTTAAGACTTTTAATTGAGGATAAAAATATTCCTGAAATTGAAATTAATAAGGAAAAAAATTATAAAAAAGATAAGGCTAAGAAAGATACTGATTTGACAAAAAGTAATGTAAAATTTGATATTAACAGTATTGAGTATAAAGATTTGCTAAAGCTGGGGATTAATAAGAATAAGGCTGAAAGATTTATGAAATATCGGGACGAAGTTGGGATTATTAAAGATGTTAATGAAGTAAAGAATGTCTCTGGATTTGGAAAATCAGGACTAGAAATTGCTCAGAAATTTTTGTTTGTGGATAATGAAAAAATACAAAATTCTAGACAAAATTATGGGCGTGAAATAACTAAATATAATATTAATAAATTAAGTGAAAAAGAATTAAAAAAAATAGGATTTACAAATAAGGAAATAAAAAAATTACTTCCTGAAATTGAAAAAAATAACATAAGGTCAAATGTGGATTTGGAAAAGATTATTGGGAAAGAACGTTATGTAGAAATTGAAGATAAAATAAAATTTATAGAATAAAATTTAATATCATTTTATTTATTAGACTTGATTGAAAATTATATGCAATTTTATAATTAATAAAATAAATGTTCTAAAACAAAGGGACTTAAAAGTTATCGAATAGATATATTTGATAATAAGGCTTAATTTCTTGTTAAATCAGAACTTTTATTTAAATAAAACTTATGCTTAGCAAAAAAAATTATATAATTATTTTTTTATAAAAACTGCCACTTAGATATCTACTTATATTAATTTTAAATTATGCTCTAACTCATTCAAAATTAAGCTATTAAAAATCATATAAACTTAAAGTTTAGTCATAGTTTTTGAGTTCAGTTTTATTATATATACTTCGTTAAAAAATAAAAATTAAACAATGATAATTTATAATAAGTAAAATGTATTAAAAAGAAAGGAGTTTGATTATTTTTTTTAAAATAAAATAAAAAAATGAGTTTATTATCAGATATTGCAGTACCAATCGCAAAGTTGGTAAATATGAAAAAATATAAGGAAAAGGATTTTTTAAATCCAAGAAGAGATACAGATTTTTTGAATAAAAAAAATTTTGATAAATTGCTTACTGCTGATGAGCAGTTCATTGATGAATATCAAATTTTAACAGTTTTCGGTGAGAAAAGCTGTAACAGGCATATTATTTTTTTGCACGGCGGGGCTTATGTTATGCGTGCTGTTCGAGGGCATAAAAATATTATTGAAAAACTCGTAAAGAAATATCATTTGAAAGTTACATTTATTGACTATCCGCTTGCTCCTGAAAATACTGTGGAGAAAGCACATAAAGTTGTAATGGAAGCTTACAGAAAAATAACGAAAAAATATAAAAATGATGAGTTTTATTTATTTGGAGATTCTTCTGGCGGAGGGCTGGCACTTGCATTTTTGCAAAGATTAAAAAAAGAAAAACAGTTGCCTTTTTCAGAAAAAACTGTATTGATGTCGCCTTGGGTTGATGTTTCAATGACAAATAAGGAAATAGAGGAATTTGCAGAAAAAGATCCGCTTTTGCCGTTAAATGGGCTGATTGTAACTGGAAAGCAGTTTGCTGGGAAACTGGATGTAAAAGATCCGCTGATTTCGCCAATTTATGGAAATATGGATAATCTTGGGGAAATATTTCTTATTTTTGGAACAAATGAAATTTTGTATCCTGATTGCTTAAAATTAAGCGATATGCTGGAAATTGCAGTCGGAACAAGTGTAGAAATAAAAATTGGAGAAAATTTGTGCCATGACTGGATTTTAGCACCCCTTAAAGAAACAGAGGAAACTATTGATGAAATTGGAAAATTTTTTCTGAAATAATCAAAATTCTTCAAATTTAAATAAATTCTATAAAATCTCATTTCTATTTTTTTTTAGAGTTTATTATTATCCCAAAAAATAAAAAAAGGAACTTTAATTATGTCTAAAACAATTGAGAAAAAAAGTGATGAATATAACAACATTAGTAAAAAAATTAATCAGGAAAAACACAAGGAAATCCTTAAAATTCACAAAGAAATAAAAACTGGAATCAAAAAGGCTATAAAAGGTTATAAAAAGGCATGGAAAGGTACAGAGCAAGAGGTTTTTGCAGAAATGGCATTTTGCATCTTGACACCTCAGTCGAAGGCTAAAAACGCTTGGAAAGCTATTACAAATTTAGTGGAAAATGGACTTTTGTACAAGGGAAAAGCTGAAGAAATAGTCGAATTTTTAAATATTGTCAGATTTAAAAATAATAAGTCTAAATATTTGGTGGAATTTAGAAAATTAATGACAAGAGATGGAAAATTACAGCCAAAAAAAATTTTATCTGAAATTGGGGATACTTTTGAAAAACGAAAATGGATATTGAAAAACGTCAAGGGCATGGGACTAAAAGAGGCAAATCACGTGCTGCGAAATCTTGGATTCGGAGAAAATATTGCAATTTTGGATAGACATATTTTGAGAAATCTTGAGGCTCTTAATGTGATTGATGAAATTCCTAAGACAATAACTGAGAAAAAATATTATGAAATTGAAGAAAAAATGAGAGAATATTCAGACTTTGCAAAAATAAAAATGGATGAGCTAGACTTGGTTTTATGGTATAAAGAAGCTGGTGAAATTTTCAAATAATTTTTAAAATTCTGTAGTGAATTTTTCAAAAAAATATGGTAAAATACTAATGGAAATTTTTATAAATAATTAAATATATATAGGCATATCTATTTAAAAATTAATTTTTTTTAAGCAACAATTAAAAACAACGAAAGGAGCGGTTTTTTATGACCTCTAATTTAAAGCAACTAAAAAATGATATAAAAAAATATAATTTTAAAAAAAGCACAATTATCTTTGGATTAGCCGCACTACTAGTCAGCTGTGGTGGAGGCGGAGGCGGAGGTGGAGAAAGCGGTTCTACGACATCGGCTGCTACTCCTACACCTGCAAATCCAGCACCAGTAACAACAAAACCAACTGTAACAGCAAAAACTTCTAACATAGCTTGGAACTCTTCCACTCTTTCCTATGACAAAAATAATCCACATAATAATTCAAATACAACACTCACAGGTAATAATGTAAAAGTGGGAATTATTGACGTAGGATTTGAAAATTCAGCATTTAGTTCTGATCTTACGGAAAAATTTGGAACTCGTCTAACAAAACTTTCAGTTTCTGGATTTACCTCAGAAGCTACTGCAGACGATGACCACGGAATTGTTGTAGCAGATCTTGCAGCAGGATCTTCAGCAGGAATTGCTAAAGGAGCTAGTGTATACGTAATTGATGCAGCAAAAAGAAATACTGACAGCAATACAACCTATCCAAGCGTAAAATTAGAAATGTACCAAAAATTAAAAGATAATGGTGTAACTATTTACAACCAGTCATTTGGAATTGATGGACAAGTGACTGACTTTAATGCTGATTCTGCTTCAAGTCACTACTATGGACACCAAATTGGAAGTTCTATGCTTAATTTTTATAGAAATGAAGTAAACAATGGAGCATTATTTGTATGGTCTGCAGGAAATGACTCATCTGATTCACAGCCTACGCTTGAAGGAGGTTTGCCACATTTTGAAAGCGGACTTCAAAAAGGATGGATAAATGTAGTTGCATTAACTTCAAAAGATGAATCTAAACTAGGAGATACAAGTTGGGATAACTTAACTCCGCTATCGCCTGCAGGAGTTGCTAAAAACTGGTCTGTAACAGCTGTCGGAGATCAGACATTTACAATGAAAGGAAAAAGCTATATTGGTGGCGGATCTTCATTTGCAGCACCACTTGTAAGTGGAACGGCTGCCTTAATTAAACAAAAATATCCTTGGATGGATGGAGATTTAATTAGACAGACTATTTTATCAACTGCAACAGATATAGGAGCTGCTGGTGTCGATGACGTTTATGGATGGGGACTTTTAAATATTGACAAAGCGTTAAAAGGTCCTGCTTTATTTAGTAAACAGCTTGCGCTCGCAGATAACGTAACTATCAATATTCCAAGCGGAAGCTATATTTTCTCAAATGATATTTCAGGAGATGCAGGTGTAATTAAAAATGGATCTGGGGATTTAATCTTGTCTGGAAATTCTACATTCACAGGACCTACTACAGTAAATGCTGGAAGATTGCAAGTAAATGGTGTTTATTCTTCTTCAATTAACGTAAGAAAACAAGCTATTCTTTCAACAAACAATGCTGTTATTAAAAATGACATTACAAATAGTGGAACTATAGAAAATAACGGTTCTACAGAAGTTACTGGAAATTATTCGTCACTGGAAAATTCCAGAATTGTAACAGATTTAAATTCTAATATACACGTAAAAGGAAAAGTTACTTTAAGTAACACAAAACTTGAAGTAAAGCCTGAAGAAAATGGAGAAAGAAAATACATAACAGCTAACGGAACTACACAAAATGTAATCACATCAGATAACAAAATTGAAGGAAACTTTAATGATGTAAATACTGATGAAATGTTAAATGCCAATGTTAATCAAACTGAAAACTCTGTTTCTGCAAAAGTAAGCAGAAAAAATGTTCTAGACTATGTTGAAAAAATTTCAGATTCTGACGAAATGCAAAAAAATACTGCACAAAATTTAGAAACTGCTTTTCAAAAACTAGATCAGGACATTGAAGACGGAACAGCTGGAAATGTTGCACAATTTGAAAGAAAAGCCGCTAAATTACAAGCTCTTACTTCGTCAAGCAGAGCAGCCATTTTAGATAGCTTATCTGGACAAATTTATGCTTCAGCACAAGCATTGACTTTTCAACATTCACAAACTGTAAATAAAGACTTATCTAACAGATTGGTTATGTTAGGAACTCTTGATAATGTTGGAGACAAATTTGGATTATGGATTTCTGGATTAGGTGCTAACGGTAAATTAAAACAAGATGGATACGGTAAGGGAGATACTAAAGTATACGGTGGACAAGTTGGAGTTGATAAGCAATTTGGAGAAAACTTAATTTTAGGTACTGCTTTATCTTACTCAAAAGCTGATGTTAAATTTGACAGATATGGTGGAAAATCTGATGCTAATAACTTTGGGGCTTCATTATATGGAAGATTAGGAAATAAGAATATTCCAGTTTATTTGCAAGGACGTTTAGGAATTGGATTTGTTGACAGTGATGTTGAAAGAGATATTATTTTAAGTAATAATGATTATACAAGAGCTAAAATTAATCATAATGATAAAGTTTATTCTGGATATTTAGAAACAGGATATGATGTCAAAAATAATAATGGAGACTTTGTTGTAACGCCATTTGCAGGATTAACTCACGATACTGTTGTAAGAGGTTCATTCTCTGAAGAAAAAAGTCAGTTTGGATTAACCGCTGATAAGAAAAACTATAATCAAACTGCTGCATTAGTTGGGCTTAGAGTTGGAAAAGCTGTAAATTGGAAAGGTGGAAGCAAAACTACATTCCAAGGCTATGTAACACATCAAAGAGCTTTCAATAAACAGGATTTAAGTTTTGATGCAAGATATACTGGACTTCCAGGAGCAAAATTCAAAGTAAAAGGTATTGGACTTGCTAAAAATAAAACTTGGGCTGGAGTTGGAGCATTGACAGAAGTAAACAAAGATTTTGGATGGTATGTAAACTATGATGGCTCTGTTGACAGCGGAAAAGGCAAAGGAAACAATAACGTATTTACAACTGGAGTAAGATTTAATTTCTAATTTAAAATTTAAAATTTAGATTTGTTGACTTTTTACATAACGAATGTTATAATACTTTAAAAATAATAAAAATGGAGGTTTTATCATGAAACAAAATACTTTAATCAGCAACATTATAAAAATCGAAACAAAAGAAAAAGAAACTTTTAAAAATATTCTTTTAGTGTTAGGTGGAGTTGCATTTTTATCAATAATGTCTCAAGTTTTGATTCCGCTTCCTTATACTCCTGTACCAATTTCACTTGGAACATTTGGAGTAACATTAATGGCGTTACTATACGGAAGAAAATTAGGAACTGCAACTATACTTTCATACGTTGCAGCAGGTAGCTTAGGTGCTCCAATTTTTGCTGGAGGTAAAGCTGGTTCATTATTCTCACCAACTGGCGGATATATTTTAGGATATATTATAGCTACAATAATCTTAGGATACTTATCTGACAAAGGTGTTACAAAATCTTATGTAAAAACATTTTTATCATTATTACTTTCAAGTGCTATTATTTTAACGCTTGGATCAATAGTGTTGTCATTATTTTTACCTGGTAAAAATGCATTTATGGTTGGTGTTTTGCCTTTCCTTCCTGGAGATGCATTAAAATCAACTACTGTAACACTTTTACTTCCAACATTGTGGAAATTTATTCCAAAAAATGATAAAACAGAAGACAAATAATTAATCAAAGATTCCCGTTTTAAAAAATTTTTTTGAACGGGAGTTTTTTTGTAACTAATGTTACACTGTTATTTAAAAAAATGTTATACAATATAAATGGAGAGAACTTAGTGATTTAGTATTACACTCGAACTCATCAAATTAAACTGTTAAAAATCATATAAACTTATGTTTTGAGTAAAATAGTCATAGTTTTTGAGTTCGGTTTTAAATCAGTTTTACTATAATCCCATTTAAATAAAATATTATTTTTAATTTTTTAATGGAATTTAGTATAAAATTGATATGAATTGGCTATACCGTCATATCTTTCGATTTTCGATTTCAAAGTACATTTTATAATATTCAGATAAAAATTCTGATATTATTAGATGTACTTTTTTATTTTTGCAGGATTGCTCATTGCCGCAAATCCTACAACCTATGGCTAGTCTACGACACTTTTCTGTACTGAGAAAAAACTCGCTATGCTCGAACAGTTTTACCAGCACAGGAAAATCCCCCGACGGATTATTTATACTAGACTTTTTTTTAATGAAAATTATATTTTAATTATTTGAAAATATTAGGTTTATATCCTTTATAAAAAAAGTTTGTAATAAATTCGTTATTTAAATGGGGTTTAAATATTCGCTTTTTAAACGAGAAATAATATTATTATAAATTGATTTACCAAAAAAAATTTAAATATCAAAAAAATATCTTGACAATCAAAGTATTTAGTGTTAATATAATATCGTAATTAGGTTAGACTAATTTTTAATTAGGTTGAACTAAAAACAGGAAGGAGGTCAAATGAGCAGAAGTATAGAAGATTACTTAAAGGGAATATATGCTTTAAAAAGAAAAAAAGAATACTCTAACAAAAAACTTGCAGAATATTTAAATATTTCTCCAGCATCAGTAAGTGGAATGATAAAAAAATTAGAAAATGATAATTATCTTACTGTTGATAAAAAAACTGTTAATCTTACTGAAAAGGGAAATAGATTTGCACTAGATATTATACGTAAACATAGAGTTTGGGAAGTTTTTTTATTTGAAAAGCTAGGATATGATAAAAAGGAAGTTCATAAAGAAGCTGAAATTTTAGAGCACGTAACAAGTAACAAACTTCTTAAAAAATTGGAAAAGTTTTTATTCTATCCAAAGGAGTGTCCTCATGGAAAACCAATTTTTTATGATTTTGAGGACTTTGATGGAGAAAATATCATAAAACTATCAGAAGCCAAAGAAAATGATGAAATTGTCATACTAAGTGCAGATGATAATATCGAGTTACATGACTATTTACGAGATTTGGATATACATTTGAAGGAACAGTATATTGTGAAAAAAAAAGATCCATTTAATGGACCGATATATTTGAAAAGTGAGCAAAATAATGAAAAAATACTGGCTTTTAATGCGGCAGACATGATTGAGGTTTATAAAAAAAATGAAGATATGGAGGAAACAGATTATGAGTAAAAATAATGTACTTAAAAAATTGAATTTGGTAATTGCAGTATGTGTGGCAATGATGTTGTTAATATCTTGTGGAAAAGGTGGAGCTGCATCAGGGAAAAAAATAAAAGTTACAACAACAACAACAATGCTTACTGACCTTGTAAAAACAATAGGTGGAGATAAAGTTGAAGTTACAGGGCTTATGGGAGAAGGAGTAGATCCGCATCTATACAGTGCCAGTGCAGGTGATATTGAAAAACTTGGAAATGCTGACATTATAGTGTATGGTGGACTGCATTTGGAAGGTAAAATGACAGAAATTTTTGAAAAATTAACTTCTCAAAATAAAAATATATTAAATGTTGGGGACAAGCTGGATAAAAGTAAAGTTCATTTAGTTGACCAAAATACTCCTGATCCACATGTATGGTTTAATACAGAATTATGGGGAAAAGAAGCCGAAGCTGTAGAAGCTGCATTAAGTAAATATGACCCTAAAAACAGCACATATTATAAAGAAAATTTAAAGAAATACAAAACTGAACTGAACGAACTGACAACTTATGTAAAAACAAGAATTAATGAAATTCCTAAAAAAAGCAGAGTACTTGTAACAGCTCACGATGCCTTTAACTACTTTGGAGAACAATTTGGACTGGAAGTAAAAGCTATACAAGGTGTTTCTACAGATTCTGAAACTGGTACAAAAAATATAAGTGATTTGGCTAATTTCATAGTTGAAAGAAATATAAAAGCAATATTTGTAGAATCTTCTGTTCCGAAAAAAAGTATAGAAGCACTGCAAGAAGCTATAAAGGCTAGAGGAAAAGAAGTTAAGATAGGTGGGGAATTGTATTCAGACTCGCTAGGAGATAAAGCACATAATTCTGAAACTTATATTAAAACTGTTAAGGCAAATGCTGATACCATTGTAAATGCTTTAAAATAAATATTAAGCAAAATTTCGTTAAAGAAAAAAGAACTGTTTAAGCTAAATTAAAAATGTCGTGATTTTTTGGAAATAAAATTGATTGTTTGAGCGAAGTCTCACGTAGCAAGTTTCAATTTTGTTTTCAAAAAATGCTTAGACAAGCGGGGATGCAAGGGTATGGCGATTGATACCCTTGCTATAATTAAAGAAATAACATAAAAAATTAAAGGAAATTATTTATTAACAACGATTTATTTTATAAAAATACAAAATGATTATTAAAAATTAAGACAAAATTAGACATTAAATAAAAATAAATTTACACAAAAGAATAGTTTTACAATTTAGAAGAAGGAGGAAAGATGAATCAAAATGTTTCTGATGATGTTATTATAAAAGTTGAGGATTTGACAATAGCTTATGAGGATAAACCCGTTTTATGGGATGTTGAGCTTGGAATAAAAAAAGGAATCCTTATGGCGATTGTTGGTCCAAACGGGGCGGGAAAATCTACCTTAATTAAGGCTATGCTTGACTTGATAAAGCCTGTTACTGGAGAAGTCAGATTTTACGGAGAAAAATATAGCAAGGTAAGGGATAAAATTGCTTACGTGCCTCAAAGAGGTAGTGTTGACTGGGATTTTCCTACTACTGTATTTGATGTTGTGGAAATGGGGCGTTACGGGAAAGTTGGATGGCTAAAGAAAGTTAGAAAAATTGATAAGGAAAAGACTAAGGAAGCTATTCACAAAGTTGAAATGGATGAATTTATGGATAGACAAATAAGCCAACTATCTGGTGGTCAACAGCAAAGAGTCTTTTTAGCAAGAGCATTAGTCCAAGAAGCTGAAATATATTTTATGGATGAGCCTTTTCAAGGTGTTGACACTAAAACTGAAAAATCTATTGTAAATATTTTAAAAAAATTGAGAAATGAGAAAAAAACAGTAATTGTTGTTCACCATGATTTGCAAACTGTAAAAGATTATTTTGATTATGTAACATTTATAAATGTTTCTGTTGTAGCTTCTGGACCTGTTGAAGAAGTATTTACTCCTGAAAATATCGAAAAAACATATAAAAGTAAAAAAGTTATTCAAAATAATGTAGAGGAGGATTAACATGAACATATTAAATCTTCTTATAACTGACCATACTTTTAGAACAGTTGCACTTGGATGCTCATTGCTCGGAATGGTTTCAGGAATATTGGGATGCTTTGCAGTTTTACGAAAACAGAGTTTACTAGGTGATGCTGTTTCGCATGCTTCACTTCCTGGAGTTTGTTTGGCTTTTTTGCTAACAGGTGTAAAAAATACTGAAATTTTACTATTTGGTGCATTAATAACAGGAATTATCTGTATTGGAATAATTCAGGTAATCCAAAATTATACAAAGATAAAATTTGACAGTGCTTTAGCATTGATTTTATCCGTATTTTTTGGATTAGGTTTAGTTCTGCTTTCTTATATGAATAAATTACCAGGGGCAAATAAATCTGGGCTGAATAAATTTATTTTTGGACAGGCTTCTACATTTATCAAAAGAGATGTTGATATTATTTTTATTACAGGAATTATTCTTCTGATTATAATTATTCTTTTCTGGAAAGAATTTAAAATTGTTTCATTTGACTCTGATTTTGCCAAAACATTGGGATTTCCAAGTAAAAAAATTGAAATACTAATTTCTGTATTAATTGTAACTACTGTAATAATCGGTATTCAAGCAGCAGGAGTAATATTAATAAGCGCAATGATTATTTCACCAGCAGTTGCAGCAAGGCAATGGACAGACAAACTTTCAATTATGGTAATTTTATCAGCTATTTTTGGTGGCATATCAGGTTTGCTTGGAACTTTGATAAGCATAAGCGAAAACAATTTGCCAACTGGACCTATTATAGTTATAATCATAAGCATAATAGTAGTTACTAGCATTTTATTTTCAAATAAAAGAGGTATTATTTTTAAAATTATAAGAAACAAAAAGCGAAAAAAAGAATTTATAAAAAAATTAAAAATAAAAAAAACTGAAATAAACAGTTTGGAAAGGGGAAAATAAATTATGAATTTTGCGTTGGAAATACAGCTTATTGCGATAATGGTAGCTAGTGCCTGTTCTATTTTGGGAACTTTTCTAGTCTTAAAAAGTATGTCGATGGTTTCAGATGCGATTACACATACTATTTTACTTGGAATTGTAATAGCATTTTTTGCAGTTCATGACTTGAATTCTCCTTTATTAATTATTGGTGCAGGAATAGTTGGCGTTTTAACAGTTTATCTTGTAGAGCTTCTTAACTCTACAAAACTTGTAAAAGAAGATTCAGCAATCGGAGTGGTTTTTCCACTACTATTTAGCATTGCTGTAATCTTGATTTCAAAATACGCTGGAAATGTGCATTTGGATTTAGATTCAGTATTACTTGGAGAATTGGCATTTGCACCATTTAATCGTGTACAAATATTAGGACTTAGCATTCCAAAAGGATTTGTTACAACTTTAATTGTATTTTTAGTAAATCTATCATTTATTACTATATTCTTCAAAGAGCTAAAAATTTCAGTATTTGACAAAGCTTTAGCATTGACACTTGGAATGAAGCCAATACTAATTCATTATATGCTGATGTCGCTTGTATCAATGACGGCTGTGGCTTCATTTGAAGCAGTAGGTTCAATATTAGTCGTTGCATTTATGATAGGACCTCCGATTACAGCATATTTATTAACTGATAAATTAAAAGTTATGGTTGGATTAAGTATTTTGATAGGTGCATTATCAAGTATCATAGGCTTTCATTTTGCAAGGCTTTTTGATGTTTCGATTGCTGGAAGCATCGCAGTAGTAATAGGATTAATTTTTCTTTTAACATTAATTTTTTCTCCTAAAAAAGGTTTAATTTTTACAATTAACCGTAAAAAGAATCAAAAGATGATTTTTTCGGTTAGAATTCTTTTAATCCATTTATATAATCATGCAAATACTAAACAAGAAAAAGATGAATGTGGAACTAATACAATCGACAATCATCTTCGTTGGAACAAAAACTTTTTAAATAAAGTTATTGAAAAAGCCAAAAAAGAAAAATATATTTATGTAGATAGCAATGTTTTCAAAATCTCTGAAAAAGGAAAAAAATATTTATTAAACATTTAATCCTAAATCTGAATAGTTTTGAATATAGTATAAAAACAAAAATATGGATTGCTTTTTTATAAATTGTAAAAAGCAATTCTTTTTTATTTATTTTACACTTCTTATACTGTTGTTGGATTTATTATATATATGATTAAAAAAAGATAAATAAATTTTTTTTATCATAATTAATGGTATAAGAAATGAAAAATTTTGGAAAAAATGGGGATTTGTGGAATTATATATTTTTTTTATGAAACTTGAAAAACACAAAATATTGTGTTATTATTATGTTATAAAAACAATATATTGTGTTTTAGATTTGAAAAAATCTAAATGAATTTCAAGTATATTTAAAGGGATAAGGGAAATTGGTGGTTTGCGAAAAAATAAAAAAAGTATGAAAGTAAAAATAAGGGAGGAATAAAAATGCAACCACAATTAACAGAAAATTTAAAAAATATAATATCAGGAATAGTGAATGTTGAAAGTAACGATACATGTAATGAAAATGCAAACATGTCTTCAATGACACCAGCGGGGCAAATGATGAAATTCGCAAGTGAAGTATCAAAAATTTACGCTTTGGAAAATTTAGTTTCACCAAGATTTAAGGAAGCTCATGAAAAGGGGCTTATTCATATTCACGATTTGGATTTTTATTCCAGCAAGACTACAACTTGCCTGCAATATGACTTGGCAGATATGTTTGAGAATGGTTTTTATACTAAGCATGGATATATTCGGGAAGCACAAAGCATTTCCACTTATGCAACGCTTGCTACCATTATTTTTCAGACAAATCAGAATGAACAGCATGGAGGACAGGCAATACCAGCATTTGACTTCTATATGGCAAAAGGTGTGCTAAAATCATTTAGACGTCATTTAAAAAGAAGAATTTTAAGCTTTGTAGAAATCAAAAATGGAGTAGAAATTACACAAGAATACGAAAAAAATGCAAAAGAATTTTTGAAAAAAAATGTTTCTTCAATTAAATGCAATGAAAATGAAATAAAATTACTGGAAGAATACTTTAAAATAAATAGAGATGATTTAATTAAATTGCTAGTTGAGGCTTATGATGATACTCAAAATGAAACTTATCAAGCAATGGAAGGATTTTTGCACAATTTGAACACAATGCATTCTCGTGGTGGAAATCAAGTTGTATTTTCTTCAATAAATTATGGAACTGATACTTCAGAAGAAGGCAGAATGGTCATCCGTGAATTATTAAAGGCTACATCAAGTGGGCTTGGTAAAAATGAAACTCCAATCTTTCCAATACAAATTTTTAAAGTAAAGGAAGGTCTTAATTATTCTGAAAAAGACTATGATTTAGCTAGAAACGATTTTGATGGAGTTTTAGAAACTGTAAAAAAACAAAAAGTTTCTTATGAAGATAATCCAGAAAATAAAAAGTCACTTTTTGAAACACCAAATTTTGATTTATTATTATTATCTTGTGAAACTTCAAGCCGAAGATTATTTCCAAATTTCGTATTTTTAGATTCAGAATTTAACAAACACGAAAAATGGAGAATGGATGATCCAGGAAGATACAAATATGAAATCGCAACAATGGGATGTCGAACACGTGTATTTGAAAATGTAAATGGTGAAAAAACTAGTCTTGGACGTGGAAACTTGTCTTTTACAAGTATTAATTTTCCAAGAATTGCAATTTTAACTAGAAAAAATGTGGAAAAAGAAATTGCAGAAATGGAAAAAAATGGAAAATTTGCAAATGAAGAAGAAAAAAATAATAAAAAAATCGAACTTTTGACAGAAGAATTTCAAAAAAGAGTGCTGGAAGCAACATATTTAGTTGGAGATCAGCTTTATGAACGTTACAATTTCCAAAGAACAGCTTTGGCAAAACAATTTCCATTTATGAGAAGCAATAATTTATGGAAAGGACTTGGCGAAAAGGATGGAAATGATGAAGTTGGAGATGCGATAAATACAGGTTCTCTTTCAATTGGTTTTGTTGGAGGGGCAAATGCGATGTATGCTTTATTTGATGCGGAACATGGAACAAGTGAAGTTGCTTATAATGTGCTTTATGATACAGTTAAAAAAATGGGTGCAGTTGCAGATGAATTTAGAGATAAATATCATTTAAATTATTCAATTTTGGCAACTCCAGCAGAAAGCCTAGCAGGAAGATTTTTACGTATAGATAGAGATGAATTTGGAGTAATAAAAAATGTTACAGATAGAGATTACTACGTAAATTCATTTCACATTGATGTAAAAAAAGAAATTAGCCTTTTTGACAAAATTAGAAAAGAAGCTCCATTTCATAAATTGACAAGAGGTGGGCATATCACTTATGTGGAATTGGATGGGGAAGCACGAAAAAATATAGGTGTTATGTTAAAAATTGTAAAAGTTATGAAAGATTCTGGAATTGGTTATGGCTCAATAAATCATCCAGTTGATAGATGCAGAGATTGTGGAACAGAAGCAATAATTTATGATAAATGCCCAATTTGTGGAAGCCATAATATTTCTAGAATTAGAAGAATAACAGGTTATCTGACAGGAGATTTAGACAGCTGGAATAGTGCTAAGCAAGCTGAAGAGCACGACAGAGTAAAACACGGTATAAAATAAATATATAAATTATAACAGCGAGGTAATTTAAAGTGAATAAACTAAAGACAGAAAAAGAAAAAACTTTAGAAAAAAAAATTTCAAGAACTCCAAAAAATGACTTTACACTAAAAATCTTAACAACTTACAAGGAAACAATCGTTGACGGTGTCGGTCTTCGTTATTCACTTTACTTTGCTGGCTGTTCTCATGCCTGTCCTGGCTGCCATAACGAATATTCATGGAATCCAAATCACGGAAATACTCTAACTTATGAAATTTTAGAAAAAATTGCCAATGAAATAAATGAAAATACTCTGCTTGATGGAATTACAATAAGTGGTGGCGATCCCCTCTTTAATCCAACAGATATGTTAAAAGTATTGAAATTCTTGAAGGAAAAGACAGGAAAGAATATATGGCTTTATACGGGTTATACAATTGAACAGATTCGCTGTGATGAATTGCGAAAAAAATGTCTTGAGTATGTAGATGTGCTAGTTGACGGGCGATTTGTAAAAGAGCTTTATGATCCGAAACTAAAATTTAGGGGAAGCAGTAATCAAAGAATTATAAAAAAGGAAGATTTTTTTATTAAATAGATTTATTTGATAATTTTATAAATACATATTTTAAATTAATTAACGAATAAGTCTATTTTTTTTTATAAAATTTTATCCAAAAAACATTTCATATTCTCATATCAAAAGAAAAATTAATGTAAAAATATATAGAAAAAACTTAAAAATAATGATAAAATATTTATGTATAATTATGTTTTATAAAAAAATTTAATATATAGAGGTGAAAAGTGAAGGAAAAAATTATTATTATCGATTTTGGTTCACAATATAGCCAGCTAATTGCTAGAAGAATTAGGGAAATGGAAGTTTATTGTGAAATTGTACCTTTAATTGATATTGAAAAAATAAAAACTGGGAAAGAAAAGGTAAAAGGGATTATATTCTCTGGAGGGCCTGCTTCAGTTTATGAAAAAGATGCTCCAACTGTAAATCCAGAAGTATTTAACCTAAATCTTCCTATTTTGGGAATCTGCTACGGAATGCAGCTAATTACACATTTAAATGGTGGAAAAGTTGAAAAAGCTGATTCAAGGGAATTTGGAAAGGCTATCTTGGAAGTGGAAAATAATAATAATCCATTATTTACAGGAGTTAAAAAATCTTCTAACATCTGGATGAGCCACAATGACCACATCACAGAATTACCAAAAGATTTTGAAGTAATTGCAAAAACTGATTCATCAATTGCTGCAATTACAAATAACAATGGAATTTACGCATTGCAATTCCATCCAGAAGTAGTTCATTCTGAATGTGGAACTCAAATTTTGGAAAATTTTGTATTTAACATTTGTAAATGTGAAAAAAATTGGAAAATTTCAAGTTTTATTACTGAAAAAACAAAATTTATAAAAGAAACTGTTGGAGATGAGCATGTACTTCTTGCCCTTTCAGGTGGAGTAGATTCATCAGTTGCTGCAGTTCTTATTAACAATGCAATTGGACATCAGCTTACTTGCATGTTTGTAGATACTGGACTTTTGAGAAAAGACGAAGGAAAAAAAGTATTGGAATACTACAAGGAACATTTTGATCTGAATATTGTATTTGTTGATGCAAAAGACAGATTTCTAAATAAATTAAAAGGTGTAGATGAACCTGAAGCTAAAAGAAAAATCATTGGAAATGAATTTATTGAAGTGTTTAACGAAGAAATCAGAAAACTTAAAGGTCAAGAAGGTGCAAAATTTTTGGCACAGGGAACAATTTATCCAGATGTTATTGAATCTCAATCTATAAAAGGACCTTCTCACACAATAAAATCCCATCACAATGTTGGAGGATTGCCAGAAGACTTGCAATTTGAATTATTAGAGCCTTTAAAGGAATTGTTTAAGGATGAAGTTAGAAAGGTAGGACACGAGCTTGGACTTCCTGATACAATCATAAAAAGACATCCATTCCCAGGTCCAGGACTTGGAATCCGTGTAATTGGAGAAGTAACGCCTGACAAAGTAAAAATCCTTCAAGAAGCCGATGATATTTTCATTACTGAATTAATGGAAAAAGGACTTTATGATAAGGTAGATCAAGCATTTGTAACATTACTTCCTGTAAAAACTGTCGGAGTAATGGGAGATCAAAGAACTTATGAATTTGTAGCGGCAATTCGTTCAGTAAATACAATTGATTTTATGACAGCCACTTGGTCAAAACTTCCTTATGAATTTCTGGAAGAGGTGTCAAATAAGATTATAAACAAAGTAAATGGGATTAATAGAATTGTGTACGATATTTCTTCTAAACCGCCTGGAACAATTGAGTGGGAATAATTCAATTTATAATTAAAATAAAGTTTCACTATACAAGCAAAAATTAATATTAAATTAATTTTAGATATTCTAAAAACTAAAATTTTTATGCTATAAATAATATAGTAAACAAAAGGAGAGATAAAAAATGAAAAATTTAAAAATTACAGTAAGTGCAATGGTTGTTATGATGTCTATTTCTGGAATGTCTGCAAGTTTTAGATTCTTTAAAAAGAAAAAAAGTGATGACAAACCGGCTGTAACAGCTCCAGCACCTGCAAAATCAACATCATCAAATCCAGCAGCAGATTTTTGTGCAAGTCAAGGTGGAAGATCTGTTAATGTAAGAAGTAGTAAAGGTAACTATGATGTTTGTCTGTTAAATGATGGAACAGCCGTTGAAGAATGGGATTATTATAGACAAAACAATACTCCAAGAAATATTGAAGCAGCAGTAATAGGATCACCAAATCCAGCTTCTAAATTCTGTGTTGACAAAGGTGGAAAATCTGATATTGAAAAAGATAAAAATGGAAATGAAAGAGGGGTATGCAGATTCAATAACGGTACAAAAGTTGATGAATGGGAATACTACAGAGAAAATAATTAATTTTAACAAATAACAGGCAAGAAATTTCAGTTTCTAAAAGCGGGAGCAGTTCATTAAAGATGGCAAGTTTTTAATTTGCCATTTTTTTATATACTCAAACCTATTTAAAATTAAACTATTAAAGATCATATAAATTCAGGGTTTGAGTAAAATAGTCATAATTCTTGAGTTCAGTTTTAAAGCAGTTTTACTATAAAATAAACAAGGGGCTTTTAACCCCTTGCTAAAAAATATTTAATACATTAAATTTATAATTTTATTATCTCTCGCTTCGTTTTTTTAATGCTGCTTCTATCCATCCTGTAAACAACGGATGTGGACGATTTGGACGGCTCTTAAATTCTGGATGATATTGTGAAGCTATGAAATATGGATGATCTTTTATTTCAATTACTTCTACATAATTTCCGTCTGGAGATAATCCTACAATGTCCATTCCAGCTTTTTCAAATTCTTCTCTGTAAGCATTGTTAAATTCATATCTATGTCTATGTCTTTCAGCAATTTCAGTTTTTCCATAAACTTTTGAGGCCAAACTATCTTCTTTTAATACACAAGGGTATGCTCCTAGACGCATTGTTCCTCCCATGTCCTTAAGTCCTTTCTGTTCTTCCATAAGACTGATAATTGGATAATCTGTATCTTTATCAAATTCTGTTGAAGTAGCATTCTTGTATCCCAGTATATTTCTTGCAAATTCCACACATGCCATTTGCATTCCAAGACAAATTCCCAAAAATGGAATGTTATTTTCTCTTGCAAACTTAATTGCTTCAACTTTTCCATCAACTCCCCTGTCACCAAATCCACCTGGTACTAGAATTCCATCATAATCTGCCAATTTTCTCACATCAAATTCTCCAGCCTTAAAGTAATCAATCTCAACTTTTGTGTCAAGATTAAATCCTGCATGTTCTATTGATTCATGAATACTTATATAAGCATCTTTTAATTCAACATACTTTCCGACAACTGCCACTTTTACAAGTTTTTTAGGATTTTTAAATTTTTCAACCATTTTAGTCCATGCAGTTAATAATGGTTTTTCATTTTTTATTTTAAAATGTTTACAAATTACATCTGCAAGTCCTAATTTTTCCATAGTTAATGGTATTTCATAAAGGCTTTCTGCATCAAGTGATTCAATAACTGCTTCTTCATCAATATCACAAAAAAGTGAGATTTTTTTCTTAATATTTCCATCAACAGGATGTTCACTTCTCACTACAATTACATCTGGTGAAATTCCAAGCCCTTGAAGCATTTTTACACTATGTTGTGTTGGTTTTGTTTTTAACTCCCCTGCAGCTTTCAGATATGGTAATAATGTCACATGAATATAAGCAATGTTATCTCTTCCAACTTCTCTTTTCAATTGACGAATTGCTTCAATAAATGGATCGCTTTCAATATCTCCGATAGTTCCACCAATTTCAGTAATTACAATATCCGAATTATTTTCTTCAGCAGCTTTTATAACATTGTACTTAATTTCATCTGTAACATGAGGTACTGTTTGAACTGTTCCTCCCAAAAATTCTCCTCTACGTTCTTTTGCAATAATTTTTGACATAATTTTTCCTGTTGTTAAATTATTATATTTTGTCAAATTCTCATTAATAAATCTTTCATAATGTCCTAAATCCAAATCTGTTTCTGCTCCATCTTCAGTTACAAAAACTTCTCCATGCTGATAAGGACTCATAGTTCCAGGATCTACATTTATATATGGATCGAATTTTTGAATTGTAACTTTATATCCCCTTTCTTTCAATAATCTTCCTAATGAAGAAGCCACAATTCCTTTTCCAAGTGATGAAACAACTCCACCTGTAACAAAAATATATTTCGTAGTAGTAGTATTATGCTTACCCATTTTTTCCTCCTATTTTTATTTCTAATTTTATCTATTTAATTTTTTATATTCTATATTTAATTCATAAATATTTTTGGCAATTTTACAAAAACATCACTTTATTCACTAAGTTATCATTTTTTAAATTATTTAATCAATTTTATTTTAATCAGAAGAATCAATCTCCATCTATCTGCACCATGCTTTACACAAACATTTTTTATAAAGAAAAAATAAGACTCAATTTTAAATAAAGACTATTTTACCAATTAACCAAATATAATTCAAAATTTACTTCAAAATCTAAAACAGTTATTTTTTCTTCAACAAAATTATATTGTTTTCCCACAAAAAAAGATGAAAAAAAAAATTTTCACCTTTTTTAAACAAGTTTTATTTGTATTAGTCTAAAGGAATTATCCTAAATTTAGGATAATTCCAAATTCAACTTTTATTTTTTAATTTTCAATCTTTGGATAACTATCTTGCAGCTCCAGCTTTGTAAGCTCCATTTGCTCCAAATACGTTTCTAATTTTATCTTTATAGTATTCTTTCATATAATCTTTTGCAGGCCCTAAATATTTTCTTGGATCAAATTCTCCTGGTTTTTTAGCGAATACTTCTCTGATTCCTGCTGTGAAAGCCAATCTTCCATCAGTATCTACATTAATTTTAGCTACTGCTGATTTAGCAGCTTTTCTTAATTCTGAATCAGGGATACCAATTGCATCTGCAATTTGTCCACCATATTGATTAATCATTTCAACGAATTGGTGTGGTACAGCTGATGAACCATGTAATACGATTGGGAATCCAGGAATTCTTTTTTCAATTTCTGCCAAGATATCCAATCTTAATTTAGGATCTTCACCTGGTTTAAATTTGTGAGCTCCGTGAGAAGTTCCAATTGCGATTGCTAATGAATCAACACCAGTTTTAGATACGAAATCTTCAACTTCTTCAGGTTGAGTGTAAATATGTTCAGCTGCTTCTACATCATCTTCGATTCCAGCTAAAACTCCTAATTCAGCTTCAACTGTAACATCGTGTTGGTGAGCGAAATCAGCAACTTGTTTTGCTTCTGCTACGTTTACGTCGTAAGGGTGGTGAGAACCATCATACATTACTGATGAGAATCCGTATTCGATACAGTCTTTTGCTTCAGCAAAATTTGGACCATGATCCAAGTGCAATGCTACTGGAATATCTGATCCAGCTGCTTCTACATAAGCTGTTGCAGCTTTTGCAAGCCAAGGTAACATTTCTTTACCAATATATTTTCTAGCACCTGTTGATACTTGAAGAATTACTGGTGCTCCTTCTTCAACACATGCTTCAATAATTCCTTGTAATTGTTCCATATTGTTGAAATTAAAAGCAGGTACCGCATAACCTTCTTTGTTTGCTTTAGCAAACATTTCTTTAGTATTTGCTAATCCTAATTCTTTGTAATGATATTTCATTATTACGCCTCCTAATATTTATTAATTAGTTAAATTCATTAATTATATGTTACCAAATTTTTCTATAAAAATCAATAGATAACAAAAAATAATTGTATAAAATTATTAATTTATTTTATTTTGCTCTAGCAAATCTTCCACGGTCATTTTTTTTCTAAGTACATTTTTATCTGTAAAACCTGGAATACCATCAACCCTTCCACGTCTTGAAACTTGCCAAATTATCCATCTATTATGTTCTTTTATTCTAGGAAAATATTTATAATCTGTAATCCATATTTTATTTTTGGGAAATTCACCTTTTATATACGCATTATAAGTATTATAATTTACATAAAAAATTACTCTTTTTTTATAATGTTTTTCAAGTTTTTCAACCATTTCTCCCAAATTTTTTATTACACTCTTTTTTTTGTACTTTTTTGTAGATATTTCCAAATCAATAATTGGTGGCAATGTTTTGTCAGAATCAGGAACTTTACTTATATAAAAATCAGCTTGTGCTGCTCCACTGCTTGTCATTGTGAAAAAATGATATGCCCCAACTACAAAGCCATTTAATCTGGCATTATTCCAATTATACAAAAAATCTGTATCAAGAAAGTTCTGTCCTTCAGTTGCCTTTAAAATAATAAACTTATACTTTGGATCTACACGAGTCCAGTTTACTTTTTCCTGATGATGTGAAATATCCAGTCCCTGTGTATTATAACCTGCCATTTGTGCCAAAATCTCATTGTGGTACAAATATCCGTTAATTTCCAAAAAAACTGCTATACCTCCAACAATTATTACAATTATCAAAAATTTTATAAATTTTTCCATATTTTCTCCATTCAGTTATTTAATAACAAAATTTTTTCAAAGTAGCTCAAAATTGCTCAAAGTATTTAAAATATATTTGAATCTTTTGAAAATTGAACTGTTAAAAATTATATAAACTTAAAGTTTGAGTAAAATAGTTATAATTTTTGAGTTCGGTTTTAAATTAGTTTACTATACTTTAACTTTGCATTATTGAGCTTAATTTTTGAGCATTTTTGACAGTTTTGGAAAAAATCAAATTAATTTGATATTTAATTTATAGCTTTTGTTATTTTATAACTGTCATTCCGCCCATATACGGCACCAATACTTCTGGAATCTTTATAGTTCCATCTTCTTGCTGATAATTTTCCATAATTGCAAGCAATGTTCTTCCTACAGCAAGTCCTGATCCATTTAATGTGTGCACAAAATGACTTTTTTTCGTTTCTTTATCACGATATTTAATCATAGCTCTTCTTGCTTGAAAATCTTCAGTATTTGAGCAAGAAGAAATTTCTCTATATTTATTTTGGCTAGGCACCCAAACTTCCAAATCATAAGTTTTTGCAGCACTAAATCCTAAATCTCCACTGCAAAGTGCCACTACTCTATATGGCAAATTCAATTTTTGCAAGATTTTTTCTGCACTATTTACCATTGATTCAAGTTCGTCATAAGAAGTTTCTGGTTTCACAATTTTTACCATTTCAACTTTATTAAATTGATGTTGACGAATAAGCCCTTTTAAATCACGACCACCTGAACCAGCTTCTTTTCTGAAACAAGCCGTATATCCACAGTAATGTTTAGGCAATTCTTCTTCGTCTAAAATTTCTCCATTATGTAAATTTGTAAGCGTTACTTCTGCTGTTGGGATTAAATACATTTCTTCCCCTTCGATTTTGTAAGCATCATCAGCAAATTTAGGAAGTTGTCCAGTTCCAACCATCATTTCTTTTTTTACAAGTTGTGGCGTGAAAATTTCTTCAAAATCTTCTTCTTGAGTGTGAACATCAATCATAAAAGCAATTAACGCTCTCTCAAGTCTAGCAGCCGCATTTTTATAAACTGTAAATCTTGAACCACCTAATTTTGCTCCTCTTTCAAAATCCAAAATTCCAAGATTAACTCCTAATTCATCGTGAGGCTTTATTTCAAAGTCAAATTCTCTTGGAGTTCCCCATTTTCTTACTTCTACATTTTCATCTTCATCTTTTCCAATTGGAGTTGTATCACTTAATTTATTTGGAATTGTATAGGCAAGTTGTACTTGTTTTTCATCAATTTCAGTCACTCTTTGATCCAATTCCTTAATTTTTGCACTTACTGTTTGCATTCTGGCAAGTAATTCAGCAGGATCTTTTCCTTCTTGCTTATATTTCCCAATTAATGAACTTGATTCATTTCTTTCCTTTTTTAACATTTCAACTTCCTGAAGCAAGTTTCTTCTATCTTCATCAAGTTTTAACAATGAATCCAAATCAAAGTCACTATTTCTATTTTTTAAATCTTGTTTGATTTTTTCAGCATTTTCTCTTATGTATCTCATTTCTAACATAATTTTTTATTTCCTTTCTAAAATATTTATATTTAATTTATTTAAGTGAACTAAAAATTTTCAAGATATGTATATAATACTTTTTTACTTTCACTTAAATTTTCAAAATCATAATTTTTATCAAATTCTATTTTTTTTACATTTTGAATATTATATTTTTCCACAATTTTGTCAAAGTTTTCCACATAAATTTTTTTGTAAAGTTCATCAACGTGATTTTCCACAAAATAATTTAAGTTTTCCACATTTTCAAAATTTAAAAATACTAAATCAGATTTTGTAAAATAATTTAAAATATTTTTTATTACCTCATCTATTTTATCACGAATTTCATTAAATTTCGAGTTATTTTCAATTTCTATTTTTTCTATTATTTTTTCTGCAAAAAAAGTTTTTACAAACTTATTTGTATCCATTAAAATCAAAGAATAACTATACAATATTTCAAAAAATTTATTTCTATTTCGATATAATAATTCATTCCCCAATTTTACTGCAAAAATTGACTCCTTATTAAAAATACTTCTTCTAAATCCATCTACTAATTTCTGCATTTCAATTTTGCTTACTCTTTCTATTTTTTTCTCTTTTCCCTTAAACGTTTCCAAGAACTGTTCGCTTATAATTTTTTTTATATTTTTGTTTTTTTTATTCGCATCAAAATAAATATATGCCAGTTCAAGTATAAATGATGGCTCTTTTTCAATAATTTTAAAATTTTTATCAACCTGAAAATATTTTGGTTTTTCAAAGTGATTTTTATATTTTAAAATAAATTCTGAAAAATTTTCTATATTTAAAAATACATTTTCACTTTCCAGATTTTTATTCTCAGTCAAAATTTAATTCCTCCTTTCTGCTCAAACTCTATTTTTATTTTTTATATTACTTTCCCTCTTTAGCAATTTTAAATTCCATTTTCAAAATCATTAAATTTTCTATATTTTTATCAATTTTTACAATATCCTTTTCCGTTGTCAAAATATAGTCATAATTTTCAGATTTTTTCTTTATTTCTGAAATTTCTTCATTTGTATAAACGTGATGATCTGTAAATTTTATTTCGTCAATATTACTCGGATTCAATTTTTTTATTGTTTGATAAAACACGGCTGGATTAGCAATTGAAGAAAAAATCATCAAATTTTTATTTTGAATAGCTTCCAAAGGAAATTTCTCATTTTCAATTTTATTTCTGCTATTTATTTTACCAAATTTTTCATTATTTTCAAAGTTTAATTTGTAAAAATAACTTTCCTCGAAAGTAGCAACAGAAATTGGTTTTTCATATTTTACCAGCCTTTCCTTAATTTTCCCAATTTCTTCTTCCAAAACATAGTTACTTTTCGTAATAATAATTTCATCAGCCCTTTTCAAAGCATTAAGTGATTCCCGCAATCGACCTTTTGGTAAATAATCGTCCATTCCAAAAGGATTGGTTGCATCAATCAAAATGATATTTTTATCTTTCTTTAATTTTCTATGCTGAAAGCCATCGTCCATAATAATTGTCTCCACACCGCATTTTTCTTTTAAAAAAGTTGCACCTTCATAACGATTTTTACAAACTACGACAGGAATTTGAAAATTTAAGGCATGTAAATAGGCTTCATCTCCCGATTCTTTCGGATTAGCATAAATCTTTTTTTCATCTCGCACGAGCAATAAATCTGTTTTCCGTTTTCCCTTGTAGCCTCGGCTCAAAATTCCAACTTTTTTATTTTTTTCTAAATATTTTTGAACAAAATACTGCACAGCTGGGGTTTTCCCAGTCCCGCCTGCCACAATATTTCCAATACAAATTATTTCCACTCCATCAACTTTTTTTTCTTTAAAAATTTTTAAATCATAAAGTTTATTTCGTAAAAATACGATAAATCCATATATAATTGATAATAATTTCATTAATCTTTCCTCAATCTAATTTTTCTAATTAATTTTCCACTAATCCTTTATAAATTGTTTCCAGCCTTCTAAATCGATTTTTTATTCCAGATTTGGAAATTTCCATTAAATCTGCCAGTTCCTGTAATGACATTTCTTGATTTTCCAGCCGTAATTTTGCCGTTTCACTCAATACATCTGTCAGTTCGGAAAGCCCCAATTTTTGATCAATTACTTTTATCATGCGAATCTGCTTTTCGGAAGCTGACAATTTTTTCGTTTCATTTGCAATTTCCCAGTTCATATTTCTATTAATTTTATTCCGAATTTCCTTATTTATCGTAACTTCCTCAAATTCAAAAAATGAATTTATTCCACCAATTAAAAAAATTATATCAAGAATATCCTCTGAATTTCGCAAATAAACAAGACTCTTATTTTTTTTCTCTGTCTGAAAAACCTTTTTTCCCATCTGTTTAAACAAATAATACAAATAAGTGGCAGAATCCTCACTATCCACAAAAAAGTCCATCGCATAAGCCTTTTCTGGAGATTTTATATATCCGCAGCTAAGGAAAAAACCTCTGATTATGCCAGCTAGCTGCTTTTCATCTTCCACAACTGCAAAATTTTTATGAAAATATATTTTCTTTAAAAAAGATTTATATTCCTGCTGGTTGTGCTGTGTTGGAAAAAGTATTACTTCATAGAGCTTATGTGTCCCAAGCCGTTTGCTAATAACATATTTTAACTGAATTGGAATATTTGTTACAGATCGTAAATTTGAATAAATTCTTTTGGCAAGCGATACATTTTCAGTACTAAAATAAATTCCATGTTCTGTAATTACATTTTTTGCAATAAAAATTCCAAAAAGTTCCGCATAGACAATATCTTTATCTGTATTTTCCAAATTAAAGATTTCTCTTTTTACATTTGCTGAATATGACAATTTTCCCTCCTTTTACACTTCACTAAACTTTTTCTAATAATTTACTTTTCTAGGATTTCCTGCCTTATCATAATAAGTCCAAGTCCCAGTTTTTCTTCTACCTATAAAATTTCCGTCAAATCCAAGGCTTCCATTTGTATAATATGCTTTTACAGTCCCACTTTCCCCATCTAAATTTGCTTCATACAAAGGTCTTCCATTTTCATAATAAACATTCATTTTTCCATCTACTTCATCGTTTACATAATTAATTTCAGATTTTTTACCTCCGTTTGTATTCCATTCAGTAAATAATCCATTTTTTTGTCCATTTAAATAGTTTTCTTGTGATTTTCTTGAACCATTTTCGTAATATTCAGTCCAAGTTCCTGTTATTTTCCCATTTTCATAATTTCCAACTGTTTCTTGAACTCCTGTTTTGGCATAATATGAAATATAACGTCCATCTAACTGATCATTTTTATACTGATATTTTTTCCAAACTTGTCCATTTTCAGTATAAACTGTCCATTCTCCTTCTTTTTTTCCGTTTATATAATTTCCCAATGTAAATCTATTTCCATTTGCATAATATTCATCGTATTTCCCATTTAATATTCCGTTGTTTAAATTAACAATAAGTTTTCTTCCGCCTTCTTCTGTAATTTTATATTCTCCATTTCCTGTCAGTTCATAAGTGCTGGCATCAATTCTTTTTAAATCGTCCATACTTGAAGAATTAAGATGTGATAACCTAACTTTTCCAAAATTTGTTCCATAATTTGCAAATACATCTTTTCCATAAGCAACTGCTGAAAATATCATCATTCCAGCAATAAACAATATTTTTTTATTATTATTTTTTTTCATTTTTCCATCTCCCACATTTTATGAAATTTGTTTTTTTATTTTATCAATTCACCTTTTTACATTATAACAAATTTTTTTCATTTTTTAAACTAAATTATTGATTTTTCTTGCTACATATTACATTATAAGTAAACTAGGCTTAATCAGCATTATCAATCCCAAAATAATCATCAAAATTCCACCAAATAGATTTACCCATTTTGAGTATTTTGTAGTCAATTGAAGTTTGTTTATACTCATTAAAGCAAATCCAAAAACTATTATATCATCTATCATATAACCTATTATGTAAATAAATGTATAAAATTGTCTTGCCCAAAAAGGAACTTCATTTATTTGAAGAATTTTTGTATATGTTTGTGGAATTCCAATTGAACAGGCAAACTCTATTACATTTACAGAAAGTGCCAATCCAATTATTGCAAGTGCTGTAAGCAATGTAAATGGCTTATTAGCTATATCCTTTACTTTTCTTGAAATTTTTGCTCTTTGCTCCAAATCTGTCACTTCACATTCTAAAGTATCGCCTTTCTTCAAATAATTTTTAATAAAGAAAATCCCTCCAGCGATTCCGACAATCCCGACAATCGGAGTTACCCATTTATCCAATCCTACAAAGTCCCAAGTATAAATCCATGCATTTAAAATCAAGAAATACATAACAGCTTCAGCCAGAATAAATAGCCCAGCAACCCTAAACATCTTAACTTTATTTCCAACTGCAATCAAGGCTGTCAAAAATAAAACTAGAACCCACATAGCACAAGGATTAAATCCATCAATTGTTCCTAAAACTATTGACATTGTCAACAAGGAATAATTTGTTAGATCAATCGTTTTATTAATAATCGGAATATTCACAAGCACCTGATGTTCAGCCCCTTTCGTAAGTCCTGGAATTTCACAAACTTTATCTCCAGTACAAACTGCACCATTACTGCTTACATTCCCCTTTCCAGCTTGTCCGCTTTCCACATATTCCTTCAAACTCAAAATCTTTTCTTTAGTTTTTCCAGAATCTATCAGCCCTTCAATTTCCTTTCCAGTAGTTTCTGCCGTATTAAACCCTTGAATAATATGCCCGTCAACATAAATAATCGGAGTCCCCTTAACAAGTTTCAACTTTGTCGCAGTTTCATCAAAAAAAGCCTTTTCATCCTTACTCTCATCAATCTTATGCTCCACATACTCAAAATCATCCCTTTTAGTTGACAATTCCTTCAAAAACTTTTCCAAATTAGCACAATTTTTACAATCTTTTCTCCCAAAATACTCAATTTTCACCTTTTTTACCTGACTATTTCCAGCAGAATAATTAATTTGACTTATAAAAAATAATCCCAAAATCATAACCAGCAAAGTAAAAATCTTGCTTTTAACTACTTCAACTTTAAAATCATTTCTCCAAAACATACTTTTTTTCACACCTTTCTTTTTTACAATTTTTATCCTTTTATTTTAAATTTTTTTATTTTTTATAAATAATAACCGTACTAACCGCATATTTCCTACTATGCGAAATACTAATCTGAATTATAAGCCCTTGCGCCTTCTCCTTTATCGCATTATAAAGCGTCACATAAGGCTTTCCAAGTTCATCATTCAAAATCTCAATATCACTTAGCGAAAATCCATGCACTCCAGTCCCAAATGCCTTAGAAACTGCCTCTTTCGCCGCAAATCTACCCGCATAACTAGAATACGGATGTTTCTTTTTCTCAATATGCTCAATTTCCTTTTCTGTATAAACTTTTCTTTTAAAAAGGCTTGTCTGCTTAATCGCCTTTTCAATTCGGGATATTTCAATAATATCTGTCCCAATTCCATAAATTTCCATTTTTATCTCCTTTTTGAAACTTACTATTGTTAGATTATACTACAATTTTGGAAAAATACAAAATTTTATATTTTATAAAATAAAAAAACTATCCCAAGTTTTTGAAATAGTTTTTTATTAAAAATTAAAGATTCTTATTTTTTTTTATAATTGGTTCAATGAAAATATGAAAAAAAACTACAATCATAACTAAATAAATTAACGGATTACATTGATAAGCTCTCTTAAAATTTAATTTTAATATTTGAATACTTGCAGTAGTAAGACCTGAACTCCAGTATTTTATGTGAATTGATTTTGATAGAAGTCTAAGTGGAGTTGGTATTTTTAACCAATATCGGATATATATAATTGATATCAAAAAAATATAAAATTTTATATTCTTTTTGTGAAAATCAAAAATCAAATTAAAATATTTCTTCATAATCAAATTATAAGGTTGCAATAAATTGCATTAATTTATTAAAATTATATTCTCTTGTTTTTTCCATTATTAAAAACCAATCAATAATTGCCCAAATACTACATCCTCCTAACGTAAGAAGTTTTAATACTCCTAATGCTGTTTCTCCTAAAATAAATCTATCTACTCCTAAACTACCAAAAAATAATGACATTATTAATACAAACATGCTATCTTTAAAAACAAAACTTTGAATATATCTTATCTTTTCTTCTGGTAAAGAATTTAATCTTTCTCTCAGTATATATACTTTACTTTGAGGTAAATTTTTAGAATTTAACATCAAAAAATTTTCAATCATATTCTTTTTTTGTTCTGAATTAGAGTTAATTACTTCATTCATTTTTAATATTTCTCCCTTCTTTTTCTATATTTATAATATTATTCTAACACGTAAATCTTTTTTTTTTTTTGAATTTGATTAATTTTTTATTATTCATTTTTTTGTAAAAAAAACCCCTAAATATTATCTAATTTAGAGGCTCTATATTTATTTAAATTCCATTATTTCACTTTAACAATTTTTTTCTTCCCAGCTCTCACAATCATTCCACTTTCAAGAACAACTGTAGCTTTCACATCTTTTATTGGCTCATCATTTATTTTGAATCCACCTTGTTGAATTAATCTTCTAGCTTCACTTGTTGTTTTCATCAACCCTGTTTCTTTTACCAACAAATCAATGATTCCAACTTCTTTGTATTCCAACTCAACTTCAGGCAAGTCAACATTTAAGTTTCTCTTACTGAATACATTTTCAAACCAATCTCTCGCTTCTTTAGCCGCTTCTTCACCGTAGTAAATTTTTACAACTTCTGCTCCCAATTGTTTTTTAGCTTCCATTGGATGTAAACTTCCATCTGCGATTTGTGCTTTAATTTCTTCAATTTTTTCAAAAGGAACATCAGTTATCATTGTGTAATAGTTTTCCATCAATTCATCTGAAATTGACATAACTTTACCAAACATATCGTTTGGCGTATCTTTTACACCAATGTAGTTTCCTAATGATTTCGACATTTTTTCTACTCCATCAAGTCCAACCAAAATCGGCATTATCATACAAATTTGTTGCTCTTGACCAAAGTTTTTCTGTAAATCTCTTCCTCTTAACAAATTGAATTTTTGTTCAGTCGCACCTAATTCCACATCAGCGTGTAATTCTACTGAATCATAACCTTGTAAAATTGGATACATAAACTCAATCAATGAAACTGGTTTATTTTCAGATAATCTTTTTGAAAAGTCTTCTCTCGAAATCATTTGTGAAACTGTAAATTGCGACAACAAATTCAATGCATCTGACAACGACAATTTTTCTAACCAATCAGCATTATAAACAACATTTATTTTATCTAAATCCAAAATTAATTTTACTTGATCCAAATATGTTTTAATATTTTCCATAACTTGTTCTTCTGACAACATTTTTCTAGTTTCAGATTTTCCAGTCGGATCCCCAATTCTTCCAGTGAAAGTCCCAATCAAGAAAAAAACATCATGTCCTAAATCTTGAAACTGTTTCAATTTTCTCAAAGGTACCGCATGTCCCAAGTGCAAATCAGACCCAGTCGGATCAATCCCTAATTTTACTCTTAATGGAGTATTCGTTGAAATTGATTTTTCCAACTTTTTCTTAAATTCATTTTCATTAATTATTTCATCGCATCCACGACTTAAAATATTAAATTGTCTTTCTACTTCTTGTTTAATTTCTAATTCTGTCATTTTTTTATTTTTTCTCCTTATTTCTTAATTTTCTTTAATTTTTATAAATTATAAATATGCAACATATTTCATGAAATAATACACAATCGGCAATACAAACAACGCACTGTCAAATCTATCCAAAAATCCACCATGTCCCAAAAGCAAATTCCCAGAATCCTTTACTCCCAGCTCTCTTTTTATCTTAGATTCCACCAAATCTCCAAGTTCAGCAAAAACTCCAATTGCAAGTGCTAAAATAAAAGCTTTTAAGCCCCCAATCGCAACATAGTCATAATTTACAGAACAAGTTTTTGTTAAAAATGAAATTCCGCAGACAAAATTTGCTATAAATAAATATATTTTATCAAAAGATAAAATTACTAAAAACACGCCCAAAATTCCTGCAATTGCACCTTCAATTGATTTTTTCGGACTGATTTTTGGAGCAAGCCTATGCTTAAATATTTTTCCACCAATTGCCATTCCAACAAGGTAAGCGGAAATATCACATGCCCAAATTAATAAAAATGTCATTACGACTAAAATATTTCCATTTGGAAATTCGGATCTTATTAATAAAATGTGTGAAAATAAATACGAAACATAAATTATTCCAAATAAAGTATAGGAAATTTCTGCCATTGCATTTTCAATTTTTACTTTTAAAACTTGCCTTAACGACAGAAGAATTATTGCAAATACGATAAATCCTCCCATATCAAAGTTAATTTGCTTAAAAAATTCAAATTTAAAATATGAAAAAATATTTTTTGAATTTTCCTGAAAATATATTGCAACAGGCAAAAACAGTCCAAGTCCCATTCCAATCCTACTTGCCACTTCAAAGCCTTTATCCTTTAACATTTTATAAAATTCAAAGAGCGACATTCCAATTATTACAAGCGTAAAGATTAAAAACATCACATTCCCCTTTAAAAATATCCATAAAAGGAAAGGTACAAATAACAAAATAATAAATAATCTACTTAACATTCAGTCCTCCGTATCTTCTATCCCTTTTATTAAAGGATAAAATCGCTTTATCTAATTCTTTTTCATCAAAATCAGGCCATAAAACATCCGTTATATAAAATTCTGAATAGGCAATTTCCCAAAGTAAAAAATTACTTATTCTAAATTCTCCACTTGTCCGTATCACAAGTTCTGGATCTGGAATTTCTGGACGATACATATATTGCGAAAACTCCTCTTCTGTAATATTTTCAAGTTTTTTTGTTTTATTTTCATCCAAAATTTTATTTACTGCACTTACAATTTCCCTTCTTCCGCCATAATTAAAAGCTATATTAAAAGTTATTTTATCACAGTCTTCCAAATACTTTTGCGTTTCTTCAATTTTTTTTAGCAGTTTTTCGGCGATATTTTCTTTTTCTCCTGTTACAACTAATTTCACGCCTTGCTTTTTCAAATTTTTTTTCTCTTTGTCCAAATATTTTCCAAATAAATCCATAAGACCGTTTACTTCCTTTTGAGGACGCTTCCAATTTTCAGTTGAAAAAGCATAAACAGTCAAATATTTCACTCCAATTTCCCCAGCATATTTTAAAATTTTCTCAAGGCTGCCTGCTCCAGCTCTATGCCCTTCTAATCGAATCTTTCCACGCTTTTTTGCCCATCTTCCATTTCCATCCATAATAATTGCTATATGCTCAGGAATTACTAATTGATCTCTATCCATATTATTCCTTTCAAGACTGAAAATATTATTGCTATAATTATAACAGCCAAATCATTATTTTTCAAGGTATTTAAAAAATTATTATAAAAAATATTTTGTTCTTTTTGTTAATGTTTGACAAGTTGAAATGCTTTAATTAGAGAAGGGGGCAAAGCCCCTTATTATAAATAAAATATACTCTTTATTTTTTATAGAATCTAATATTAATTTACTAAAATCCTTTATTTTAGATTTCTACATAAAAAACTATTTATTTTTTTGACTTAATATATACTCATAATATTCTTTATATTTCCTACCTATATTTATCAAGTCTCGTTCTTTTGCAATATTATAAGCTTGCTCTGTGATCTGATCCAAATTTTCTATATTATTTTCAACAATATTTTTTATTTTTTCACAAAATTCTTCGTTATTTCTAGCTTTAAAACATGTTTTTCCATCTTTTAACCAATTTTCATATACAGGAATATCCCTTACTACTAGCGGTAACTTTGCTGAAAGTGCTTCCAATACTACGATTCCTTCATTTTCTTCATACGTCATAAACAAAAAGGCTTTTGCAGCACTAAATGCACCAATTAAAACATCCGTGTCAACATATCCTGGAAAAATTAAATTTTCTGGTGGATTTTCAATTATTCTTTGTATTTTGTCAGGTAACATTGATTTTACACTTGAAGAACCAAACCAAAGAAATTGATAGTTATTACATTCCTTTGCCACTTTTACAAAATCTTTTATTCCTTTCCTTTCAAAAGGCAGTCCAGCAGTTATAATTAATGGTTTATTTATGTCATACACCGTTTTGTACTCATCTAAAAACTTTTGCTTTAAATCTTCATTTTTATTAAATTTATTTATATTTACACCATTTGAAATTACTCTAATTTCTTTTTCTTTTTCCAAATATTTTGATTTTATAAGATTTTTTGTATATTCTGACGGAGAAATCAAATAATCTGCTTCATTATATAATTTCTTTGTCCAAAATTTTATAATTGGCGACAGGACATAACTTCCCTTTATACTTCCACGAAAATCTTCATAAGTTGTATGTGTATGATAAATTACAGGCTTTCCTTTTTTCTTTGCCTGTTTCAATACTTCATAAGATTTTAGTGCAACTGTATTTATATGTGCCAAATCATAATCATCTTCAGGATCCTGTGTAATTTCAATATTATTTGCTCCAAGGGCTTCTACCTGATGATTTAAGGCTTGTCCAACGCCGGATTTGCTGAAGGAACTTTTCCCCTCTGAATATAGTAAAACTTTCACGACTATCATACTCCTCTATTGTTTTTTTATAAACTTCTTCTACTCTTTCCCCAAATTTTTGTGCTGTATAATCTTGTGAAGCAACAAAAGCATTTTCAATAATTTTTTCTCTAAATTCCTTATTTTCTTTTAAAAGCATTATAGAATCAATAAATTCTTTTTCATTTCTATAAACAAGTCCCGCTTCATTTTTTACAAGCAAGTCTTCCAAATTCAAGTCATATCTCGCCACAACAGGTGTCTTAGCCGCCATTGCCTCAACAAACGTAAGTCCTTGTGTTTCTGATACGCTTGCATTCAAAAAAACATCTCCCATCTGATAATATGCAGCAACTTTATCATGCGGCACTTCCCCAGTAAATATAACTCTATCAGAAATTTCAAGTTTTTCAGCTTGTTTTTTCAAATTATCTAAAATTCTTCCACGACCAACAATCATAAACTTAAATTTTTCATCCTTAATTTTAGAAAACATATCAATTAATAAATCTATACTTTTCTCTTCAGCAATCCGTCCGATATACACACAAAGAAATTCACTTTCATCAATTCCAAAACTTTCCCTCATAAATCTCAAATCTTCATCAGAATAATTTCCACGATAAAATTTATCCAATTCCAATCCAGTTGGAATAATGTTCATTGTCTGATCCACTCCATAAGAATACAAAATATCCTCAACTTTTCTTGTAGGAACGATCAAAGCATTGCACTTTTCACAATAAAACTTACTAATCGCAGCTGCGATCTTTTTTCCAGCTTTAACAAATCTTGAGCCAAAAATATAATGTGTATAATATTCATACAAAGTGTGATAAGTATGAACAAGTGGTATTTCTAAATTAATTGCAGCAAATCTAGCAAATGTCCCTACTCCCCATTCAGTCTGCGAATGAATAATATCCAATTCTAACCTTTTTATTTTTTTTATTATTTTTGCTGAATAAATCATCCCTAATCTATACTGAGGTAACGGTTTAAATTCCATACTTGGAAGTCTCAAAACATTAGGTTCTACTTGTGGTGCATCAGGATCTGTCGTAGTAATAATATACACCTTATGTCCTTGCTTTCTAAGCTCCTTTTCAAGTGTCATAATCGAGCTGACGACCCCATTTACCTGAGGTCTGTATGTATCAGTAAATATTCCAATTCTCATTTTTATATTTCTCCTTTAATTCTTAGGAAACTCCAAAAAGAACTTTCCAATTTTTCCCATCCGATAATCTTTCATTAATCTTCTTGAAATAATCTCATAATTATGCTCATCCTTTTTAAAAATTCCTAGTCTTTTTTCCAAAACTTCTAATATTTTATGATTTTCCATTTCTAAGATTTCTTCGTTTTCAATATATTCTTCCAAGTTATATGCTTTTACAAGATTTTCAATTTTTCCAAGATTTTTTAGTTTATCCAAAAATTTTATCGCAATATGCTCCAATTGTAGCACATCATCCTTTATAGAACCAGTAATTGCCAAATTATAAGCCACATTATCATCCTCAAATTTTGGCCATAAAACTCCTGGCGTATCTAGTAATTCGAGTTTTTCATCAATTTTTATCCATTGCTTTCCACGTGTAAATCCTGGTGTATTTCCAACTCTTGCCTTATTTTTATTTACAAATTTATTTATAAATTTAGACTTTCCAACATTAGGAATCCCAGCAATCATTGCCCGTATTTCTGTTTTACGAAGTCCCTTTTTTTTCATTTTTTCCAGTTTTTCCGCATAAATTTTATCCGTAATTTTCCGCAATTCATTAAAATTAGTCCCTTTTTCCACGCTCAAAGCAACAAAATAATCAGAAAAATTATTTTCCAAAAAGTAATCTTCCCAAACTTTCAATTCCTTATTGTCAACCAAATCTACTTTATTTAAGACAATAATCTTTTTCTTATTATTTGCCAACCTTGAAATATCTGGATTTTTACTCGAAAGTGGAATCCTTGCATCCAAAATTTCAATCACAACATCAATTACTTTAAGATTTTCGACAATTAAATCTTTAGTTTTTTTCATATGCCCTGGATACCAGTTTATATTCATTTTTTTATTTTCTCCATTTTCTATCTATTTTTTATAAAAAATATTAATTAAATTCTTATTTTTAATTCCAAAATTAATACTAAATCTCATTTGAAAAATTTATTTATTTTCTGAGAAAAGATTAAGTCTCTTAGTGAACTATTCCCACTTATAGAAAGCCTACGACTTCTCGCTATCTTTTTGTTAAATAAAAGTTATAATAACTCTACTACTCTAACAAAGATATTACAAATTTAATTTTAAAATTAAAGATAAAAACTCAAACAAATATTTTTATTCTAAATGAAGCTTTTTTTATTATATCTATATCAAAATAATTATTGTAGCCTAATAAAAATAAAATCTATCTTACTTTTACTAATTTTTAACTACTCTATATTTTTATTCTTTAAATAAATGCCATCATCATTTATTGCTCTTATAAATAAGACAATTTCTCCTTTTATTGGCTTTTTTTCCAGCTTTTCAATAATTTCTGAAACATTTCCACGAATTATTTCTTCATAAATTTTAGTAAGTTCTCTTGTTATTACAACATATCGCTCTCCTAAATATTCTTTTACATCTTTTAATGTTTTTAAAATTCTGTTGGGAGATTCTAAAATTACAATTGTTCTTTCTTCTTCTTTTAATTTATTGAAAAGTGTCTGTCTTCCTTTTTTCTTTGGCAAAAAGCCCTCATAAGCCATTCTTCGCATATCTAATCCAGAAATGCTTGCTCCTGTAACAATTGACGAAGCTCCTGGTATTCCAACGACTTTTATTCCAGCTTTCAAAACTTCATTTACCAGCTCAAATCCAGGATCTGAAATACACGGTGTTCCTGCATCTGTTACAAGTGCAATTTTCTTTTGATCTTTTAAAAGATTGATAATATTTGTGATTTGATGAAGTTTATTATGTTCATGATATTGGTACACCGTTTTCTCAATTTCATAATGGGAAAGAAGTTTTTTTGTAACTCTTGTATCTTCTGCAAAAATATAATCAACTTCCTTCAAAGTCTTTATCGCTCTAAAAGTTATATCTTCTAAATTCCCAATTGGTGTACCAACAACATAAAACATATATTTTCTCCTAATTTTTAATTTCTTTTTTTAATTTTTTGATTTTTATTATTATTTTCTTTTTCCTGTTCCATTTATTTTTTTATTCATTTCTTCGATTGCTCTTTTTAATTGAACATCTCCTGCTGAAATGATTTTAGCGGCTTCTTCCTTACCTTTATCCTTTGTTATTATTTCTTCAATTTCTTTTTCTCTATTTTTTCTAGCTTGTTCACTTTCGTTAGTATAACCTTTTAATGTCAGCAATTCTTCCATTTTAACTTCTATATCAGGTTCAATACCTTTTTCATGAATATAATTTCCTTTTGGTGTAAAATATTGAGCAATAGTAAGTTTTATGGCATCATCTGTTCTCAAAGGTATAACTTGTTGTACGATTCCTTTTCCAAATGTTTTTTCTCCAATAATTGTTCCACGTTTATAATCTTTAATTGCACCTGTTACAATTTCTGATGCACTTGCACTTGCTTTATTTGTCAATACAATTAACGGGAAATTACCAAGATTTTTTAAAGTTCTGTTATAATTTTTTTGTTGTCCATTTTTATATTTCAAATAAACTATTAAATCTTCTTTTACAAAAAGTGAAGCTATATCTTGTGCTTCTTGAAGTGATCCTCCAGGATTAGAACGCAAGTCTAGGATTAAACCTTTCATACCTTTAGCTTGTAAATCTTTTATAGCTTTTTCAACTTCTGCTCCAACGTGATTTCCAAATTTTAAAAGACTTACATAACCAATATGGTTTTCAAGCATTTTACTTTCTACCATTTCTAATTTGATTTTTGCTCTTGTCAATGTGAATTTCATTGGCTCTTTTTTACCTTCTCTAACTACTTCCACATCAACTTTTGTACCTTCCTTACCTTTTAAAAGTTTTACAGTTTCATTTGCTGTAAGCGGTAAAATATCTTTTCCATCAACTTTTGTAATTTTATCTTTTATTTTAATTCCAACTTTTTCAGCAGGACTTCCTATAAATGGTGAAACAACTTCCAAAGGTTCTCCTTTTTTCTTGCTGATACTCATTCCAACTCCAACATATTCTCCATCCATATCTTCCGAAAAATCAGCAAGATCTGCTTTAGACAAATATTCTGAATAAGGATCATTCAGTTTATTTACAACTCCAGCAACAGCACCTTCATAAAGATCACTTTTACTTGGAGTAGCTTCCTTTCCAACAAAATTATTTTCAATAATATTAATTACATCTACAATTCTGTTTAATTCTGTCGCATCTTTTGTATATCCAGCACTTGTGTTCTTGTCGTTTTTGGATGTTTTTACTATAGTAGTTGCTGCAAATAAAGGTACGCTTACTAATACAAGACCCAATACTGCCTGTACTATTTTATTCTTTTTCATTTTTCCTCCTAAAATATACTTAAATAGTCAACTGTAAAATTACTATAAATTGTCATTTTGACTTATGAAAACTTTAATAACATTAAAAATTCCTTATTCCCTTTTGCCCCTTTTATTGGTGAATCTTCTACACCTATTAATTCATATCCACATTCTTTTGAAAAAGAAATTATTTTTTTTATAGTTTCATCGTGATATTCCTCGTTTTCCACGACACCATTTTTTCCAATTTTTTCTCTTCCAACTTCAAACTGCGGTTTTACTAACATCACAATTTTCCCAGTTTTTGCAAGAAATTTTTTAAAATACGGAATAACTTTCGTCAAAGATATAAAAGAAACATCAATTACTATGAAATCTACCTTTTCATTATTAATATCCTCTTCTTTAAGGTCTTTTATGTGCATCTCCTCCAGCGAAAAAACCTTCTCATTATTTCTTAATTTCCAATCAAGCTGATTTTTTCCAACATCAATGCTATAGACATATTTAGCACCATTTTGTAAAGCACAATCTGTAAATCCTCCAGTAGATGCTCCAATATCAAGAACTAATTTATCTTTAAAATCTAAATCCCAAGTTTTTATAGCTTTTTCTAGTTTCAAGCCACCACGACTGACATATTTCAATTTATCCTTGATGCGAATATTTAAATCGTCGTTGTCTTTAAACATCGTCCCTGCCTTTGTTACAACTTGCTCGTTCACGATAACATTACCTGCCATTACTTCTCTTTTTGCTTTTTCCCGTGTTTCAAAAAGTTCCCGTTCCACAAGAATTAAATCCAATCTTTTTTTCATCATTTTCTCTCTTCCAAATTTTAAAATAAAAACTGAATAAATCTGAATTTTTTCCAAAAGTTATAATCTTTTTAAGTTAGCTTTTAAGTAGTGATACTATATCATAAAACATATCTCTTATTTTTCTATTTATTTTTGATTACTAAACGCATATTTATTATTTTATCATCAATTTTATTTTAAAAACAAAAAAATTAAATATTTTTAATTATATTTCAGATTTATTTATTTTTATAAATTTATTCATTTTACCATATTTTATGTTATTTTTCAAACATTTATCCTTTTTTGAACGGAGTAAATTAGTTATGGACAAATCAAAAATTATATTTTAATTTATTTTCTGATAAAGAAGCTTTAACCCCTTACTAAAAGAAATTTATAACAACTCTATTTTTTACTAAAATAATATTTTTAGGCAAAAGAATTATCGCTATGCTACTGCATCCTTGCTAGTCTATAACATTTTAAAATCACATCATATTCAAAGGATCTACATCAATTGTTACTCGTATTTTCTTCTCTTTTTCACTAAATTTATTTACGCATTTTTTTATGATTTTTTTTATTTTTATAATTTTTTCTCTTTCAAATTTAAAAAATATCTGGTAACGGTATCTTCCATTCATTTTATAAATTGGCGATTTAAAAGCATCTGATATAAAATCATTTGGTGTTAATTCCATAGCTACATTTATATTTTTAATAATTTCTTCACGCAAAGTTTGAGCTTTTTCTTTTATTAAATTTTCTTCCATTGCCGAAACTACTAAAATTATAATTCTTCCAAAGGGTGGATAATTCAGCATTTTTCGCATAACCATCTCATTTTTGTAATATCCTTCATAATCATTTTCTATCGTTTTTTTTATTACATCATTTTCTCCATTAAAAGTCTGAATAATTACTTCTCCATCCTTTTCTCCACGTCCTGCACGCCCTGCAGCCTGTGTCAGCAGCTGAAAAGTTTTTTCTGAGGCCCTAAAATCTGGAAAATTCAAGATTATGTCAGCATTAATCACTCCAACTAACGTTACATTTGAAAAATGCAATCCTTTTGCAATAATCTGTGTTCCAAGCATTATATCATACTTGTGATTTTTAAAATCATTATAGATTTTTTCATAATTCTGCTTAGTTTTTACACTTTCTGAATCCACTCTCACAATTCTAGCTGACGGAAATATCTGTGCAAGCTCTTCTTCAATTTTTTCAGTTCCAGCTCCAATTTTTATCATTTTATGACCTTTACACTCATCACACGTATTATTAAAATGTTTTTCATAACCGCAATAATGACATTTTAGGCGATTATCATATTTATAATAATTTAATGAAATACTGCAATTCGGACAAGTTGGAATACTTCCACAGTCCTTACATTTTAATAAATTTGAAAATGCTTTTCTATTCAAAATTAATATAACCTGCTCATTTTTTTGTAAAGTTTTAGAAATTTTACTAAGTAACTTTTCTGAAAAATTTTCTACTGTTTCATTCAAATCTACAATTTCAAATTTTGGCATTTTGGCATTTTTATATCGTTTTTTAAGTTCAATTAATTCAATATCTCCTTGCTGTGCCTGATAATATGTTTCAAAAGAGGGAGTTGCCGAACCTAAAATCACTTTTGTTTTTTTATCTTTTATAATTTTTGATTCTTTATTTTCTCCTAATTCTCCACTTTCTTCTAAACTTTTATCTTCTTTTAATTTTGCATTTTTTAAAAATGCTCTTTTTATCGCTACATTTTTTACATGATAACGTGGGTTATTTTCCTGTTTATACGTATTTTCATGTTCCTCGTCCACAATGATGTATTTCAAATTTTGAACTGGAGCAAAAATTGCAGATCTTGCCCCAATTACTATTTTCTTTTCCCCATTTCGTATAAATTTCCATTCTTCCCGTTTTTCCTTATTTGTCAGCTTGCTGTGAAGAATAGCCACTTCATTGTAAAATTCTTCTTCAAGACGCTGTATCATCTGAACTGTAAGCGAAATTTCAGGAACTAAAAAAATACTTCCAAATCCCTTTTTCAAGGCTTCTTTTATTAAATTAATATAAATTTCAGTTTTTCCTGAACCAGTTATCCCCTTTAGCAAAAAAATCTGATTTTCACTATTTTTTATTGTATCTACAGCTTTTTGCTGCTCATCATTCAATACAATTTCCTTTTCTACAATTTTACTTTTTTCCTTTTCTTTTTTTGAAATTTTAGAATTTAAAATTACTTTTTTTTCAATGAATATAATTTTTTCATTTATTGCTTTTTCTATAATTTCTTTAGAAAAATTTTTTTTTAGAGTTGCAACTGTAATTTCCTTATATTTTTTCATATATTCATTAAATCTTTTTATTTCTGATAAATCTTCAGTTTCTAAAAAATCTTTTTGATAAATAGCTTTTTTAGAATAATTTAATTTCAATGCTCCTGGATAAACTGCATTTATAACACTGTAATAATCACTTATATAATAATTTTTTATCCATCTTATAAGTTGCATAATGTCATCTGGAATAGATAGAACAGGTGCCGCATCTTTAATTTCCTTTATTTTAGAAATATCAAAATTAATTTTACTTTTTTCAGTCATTGCCAAAATAAGTCCCATTTTATCTCTGTTTATAAAATTAACTATACACCACTGTCCAATCTCATATTTTTCTTCAGACTTATACGTATATATCCCCTTATTATTTTCTACATAAATTTCATAATAATACATTTTATACCTCAAAAACCTCTCTTAATTTTTATTTGATTATTCCATAATTATTTGTATTTTAGATTTTTTATCTAATTTTGTTCCTTTTTTAGGAAATTGAAAAACAACTTCTCCACTTCCAGTAATTTCATAGTCTGAAAATTTCCCTTGCGGATAAATGGATAAAAATTCTCTTAAACTTATTCCTGTTAAATCTGGCATAATATTTTTATCAAAATCTTGTTTTATTTTTCCTAGATCTTTTTTCTTTTCCATTTGAACAGATCCAGCATTGTTTTCTACAGTTTTAACTTTTCCATCTGGCTGTATTTTTTTATAATCTATCAATCTTTGCAGAACATTTCTTGCAGATGGCAAGGCAACTTCAGAACCATAATAACTTCCTTTAGGTTCATTAATTGTTATCAATACAGCATATTTAGGCTTATCTACTGGAAAAAATCCAAAAAACGAACTTACATAAGATTTATCCTGATACACACCATCTTTTGCTTTTTTGGCAGTTCCTGTCTTCCCACCAACACGATAACCAGGGATATAAGCTCCTTCACTAGTTCCACGATTTACTGATGCTTCCATATATTTTCTATTTAATCTTGAAACTTCATCACTAAAAATTTTTCTTTCCATAACAGGTTTATTTTGCTTAATTATATTTCCTTTACTGTCTTCTATTCTATCAACCAGATAAGGCTTCATCATTTTACCGTTATTAATAACTGTGTTTAATGCCATTAATATTTGAATTTGTGTCATTGAAATACCTTGACCATAAGACATAGTTGCTCTTTCTACAGTTCTTATTTTTTTTACTTCAGAAAGACTTTTTGCCATTTCAAAATATGTATCTATCCCCGTTTTCATTCCAAGACCAAGTTTTAATAAATAATCAAGAAAAACATCCTTACTAATCATTTTTTCAATTTTTACCATTACTACATTGGAAGATTTTGCAATTGCATCTGCCAAGCTTAAAGTTCCCATTACTTCATTATCATGTTCCCTAAGTACTTTATCTGCAACTTTAATTGAACCTTCTGAAGTAAGTTTAGTATTTTTGTTGATTGCTTTTGTTTCCAGTCCTATTGCAACCGTTATAGGCTTAAATATTGAACCAGGTTCAAAATAATCTGTAATTGGTCTATTTTTTATTTCAGCTCTATTTTCTGCTTTTGGGTATGATGATATTGCAAGCACTTTTCCAGTTTCTACTTCTATTAAAATTCCCATTGTAGAAGCAGCATTATGTTTTACATAAGCCTTTTCCAATTCATCATTAAGAACATATTGTAAAAAACTGTCTATTGTAAGTACAAGATTATTTCCTTCTTCTTCTTTTTCATCTTCAGTTTTTTTCACATTTCCAAGCTTCATAATTTTTTGTAAAGCCTGAGGAATTTTTCTAAGTCCAGTTATAATTCCTTTTTTCCCTGAAAGCTCTTTATCGTAATATTTTTCAATTCCATAAACACCTTTATCTTCATTATTGACATACCCAATAGTTTCCTGAATATCATCATTCTGAACATAATTTCTCTTAAATACCGTTTCAAATGTTACACCTTTAAACTTTTTTTTATTTCCTTTAGAATTTTTTACAGGTTCTTCTTTTTTATTTTTACCTTCAATTTCTGCTTCAATGGCTATCTTTGCATTGTAAGGAATTATATATTCAAGTTTTAAATATTTTTTATTAATTGATTTAGCTTTTAAATATTCATTTTTATATTTTTCAATTTCCAATTCAGGTATATATTTTTTTAACATATTCAGCACTTCATCAATATTATTTTGTTTAATCAAGCTAGGATCTAAATTAACAATAAATCTTTCATCATCATAAGCCAGTACTTGCCCATCACTTGTAGATATTCTTCCTCTTTTAGCCTTTATAAAATTAAAAAAAGTATATTGCTTTTCCCCATCTGCCCTATATTTATTACCATATTTAGTATTCTGAATTTTATAAACGTTCCAAATTATACATAAAAAACCCATTATCGTAAACAATACTAGCAACCCAAATCTTCCTCTAAATGTGTTTAAATATTTGAACAATACTCTAAAAAAATTCTCAACTTTTTGTTCTTTTCTATTTCTTTCCATATTTGACTTTGCTCTGTCAATAATATTATTTTTTTTCTTGCCCTTTTTCATTTTTCTCCTAATTTAACCAATATTAACCTTCAAGTCTAGCTAAAATCATTTCATTAATCATTTGAGGATTAGCCTTACCTTTAGACAATCTCATTGCTTGTCCAACAAGATATTTTAGTGCATTGCTCTTACCATTTTTGTAATCTTCCACCGATTGTGCATTTTCAGCCAACACTTGATCAACAATTTTCTCAATCGCACTGTCATCAGTAATTTGAACCAATCCTTTTTCTTTTACGATAATTTCAGGATCTTTATCTTCTGTCAATAAAATTTCAAATACATCTTTCGCTATTTTCGAGCTAATTGTTTTCGCTTGAATCAACTTAATCAATTTCCCTAAATTTTTTGGTGTTACATTAAATTCTGAAATCGAAATATTCTTTTCCTTTAAGACTCTTAAAACTTCTGTCAATACCCAGTTTGCCGCAAGTCTTGGCTCTTTTGTATCATTTACAATTTCTTCGTAATATTCAGCTAATTCTTGTTCCGAAGAAAGTGTTGCAGCTTCCATTTCATGCAATTTGTATTCATTTACAAATCTTCTCGCTTTTTCATCAGCAAATTCTGGCATTTCACCTTTTACTTTTTCCAATCTTTCGTCAGAAATTACAAGTGTAGGCAAATCTGGCTCAGGGAAATATCTATAATCCATAGCTTCCTCTTTACTTCTCATCGGCTTAGTTACAGCATTTTCCTCATCCCAAAGTCTAGTTTCCTGAACAACTCTTCCACCATTTTCAATCACTTCAATTTGTCTATTTGTTTCATATTCAATGGCTCTCATAACCGCTTTAAATGAGTTTAAGTTCTTAGTTTCCGTTCTAGTCCCCAATTTTTTTTCGCCTTTTTTTCTAACAGAAACATTCGCATCACATCTAAGCGATCCCAATTCCATACTTACATCACTAACTTTAGTATATTTCAATCTATCTTTCAATGTATTCAAGTACGCATAAGCCTCTTCAGCATTTTTAATTTCTGGCTTAGAAATAATCTCGATTAACGGTACAGACGCTCTGTTGTAATTCAACAATGTTTCAGAAGTTGTGTGAATACTTTTCGCCGTATCTTCCTCAATTTGAATTCTCTCAATCCCAACAACTGCTTCTTTTCCAGAATTTGTCGTAATTTTCAAAGTCCCATTTTCCGCATAAGGTTTAAAATACTGCGTAATTTGATAATTTTTTGGCGAATCTGGATAAAAATAATTTTTTCTATCAAATTGACTTTCCTCATTTATTTCACATCCCAAAGCAAGTGCCGCTTTTATCGCATAATCAAGCACTTTTTCATTCAATTTTGGCAATGCTCCTGGTTGACCAGTACACACTGGACACGCCGATGTATTTGGATGTTTGTTATCATAATCGGCATCACACGAACACCATACTTTTGTATTTGTTTTTAATTGACAATGCACTTCCAGTCCGATGACTGTTTCATATTCCATACTCATTTTCTAATATTTTTCCTTTCTTCTTCAAAATTTTTATTTTTTAAAATCTTTTCGTTATTCACTAAATAATTTTAGATGATTTTTATTTTTTAAATTATTATCTTTATATTTTTCTAAATAAAGTTTTTCAAATTCCTCAATTTCCAGGTTATGATTTTTTAAAAACCAATTTTTATGATTCTCTATATACTCTTTTCTAAGTTTTTCATCATTTAAATCATTTGGAATCCTTTTCATTCTCTCATCTATGCTATCAAATCCCAAAAAAGGCTCACTTAATCTCTTTTTGGACATTTCTATATATTCTCGATTAATTTCTATTCCAATTCCTTTTCTGCTTAACTGCTGACAAACTCTCATCGCTGTCCCGCTTCCTAAAAAAGGATCTAATACCGTATCATCTTCATTGGATGAAGCAAGTATCATCCTTTCAAATAATGCCTCCGGCTTCTGTGTAGGATGCTTTTTCCTGTTTTTATTACTGTAATGAACATGCGAAACTTCCCATACATTTCCTGGATTTGCACCTCTTATATTATTTACAGAACGATAATATTTTTGTGGTATTCTTATATCATCTAAATTAAATTTAAATTTTTTCTTATCTTTTGTAAACATCAAAATATCATCATGTCTAGGAGAAAAACCTCTTGTTTTACCTATTCCTTGTGTATAAAACCAAGTTATCCACGAATTAAAATACAAATTAAATTCTTTTTCTAACATAACATAAATGTAAGATATATATTTCATTCCCATAAAAATATACAATGTTCCATCATCTTTTAAAATTCTTACAGCCTCATTTATCCAAAGCCGTGAAAATTCAAGATACTCATCAAACTCCAAATTATCCTTTGTAAATCCATAATCCTTATTTAAATTATATGGAGGATCAGTTACAATTAAATCCACACTCTTATCAGAAAGATCCTTTAATTTTTCCAAAGCATCTCCCAATATTAATGTTATTCCTTTATCCATTTATTTTTCACCGCTTCCCTATAAAAATCTTCTATAGTCCTGCGACTGCTATTTAAATACTTTTTATCTAACAATTGACACATTTCCCAAGCAGTTCTATATTCATATTCAACATAATGTATATCTTTTATTTGAATTTGCCCAGTTCCCAAACTTGGATTATAAGCAATATCTTTTTCACTGACATATTTTAAATCGTAGATATTAAATTCTGTCAATTCCATTATCCCATTAATTATAGATGTAATAGGATTTTTCTCATTATAAACTTTATGCTTTATAGATAAAATTATAAATATAAAATCAGGATTTTGGATATATGCTGTCCTTATTCGTGAAAAAGAAGTTATATTTGGCGATTTTCCACTATTTTTTATATTATTTGAAGTAGCTTTTACATCAATATTTCCCGTTATTACATTTTTATTTTTCCTAAATTGTAATATTATATCCGACATTCCCAGTCTTTCCTGAGCTTCTACATTTATAAGTCTATATTTATTTTCAGATTCATCTCTTATTTCTAAAAATGTCTCAAAAGCCCAAGCCTCAATTAATGGAGCAGCCAATTTATTTATATTTTCCAATGGAAGTCCCATTTTCAAATTGGTTTTTATTATTATTTTATTATTTCCACTTTCTCTTTTTTCTTCAAAAATCTGCTTTACCGAAGAAATAACAAAATCTGATTCCAATTTATAATTTTTAGATTCAACCGGCTTTTTCAAATCCAAATCCGTATATTTCATTTAAACCCCCTCAAAAAAACTTTTAAAACTCAGGATATTCAATTTCCCCACGAACACCTTCAAATTTATTCGCCACATTAAACAATAAATCTTCTCTAAAATAATTTCCAATTAACTGAATTCCAACTGGC